>CACYDT010000092.1 GCA_902773295.1 uncultured Veillonellaceae bacterium
AAACTGCAGTTTCTAAGTGCTACGCTGCGGCAAGGGGGAGTGCTCCTCCAGAAACGGCTCAAAGACCGTTGAGTATTAGACACCTTTTTGTTCGAGCAGAAGTCTAACTGCTATTGATATTGTACCACAAAACGAGATACAGAGCTATCCCCTTCCCCAATCATGCAGACGGTATGGCACTCATCAGTACGCTGTTGACACGTATTACTATAGCATAATCCTATAGTGTTATTAAATAGTTGTATTTTACATGAGCACCATTCTATGGCATACTACTTACAGAAACAAGAAATAAGAACTTCGCTCACAACATAAGGAGTGGTAAAATATGTGGAATACGATCAAGAAGACTTGGAAGAACTACTGGACGATTATGGAGAAGGGTACTGCAGTCATGGATTTCTGACGATTTCCGTCACCATGCCCCACGCAACATACTTACAGAAATAAGAAATTTGCTCACACCATAAGGAGTGGTAAAATATGTGGAATACGATCAAGAAGACTTGGAAGAATTACTGGGCGATTATGGAGAAGGGTACCGCAGTCATGGATTTCTGACGATTTCCGTCGCCATGCCCCACGCAACATACTTACAGAAATAAGAAATTTGCTCACACCATAAGGAGTGGTAGAATATGTGGACTACAATCAAGAAGACTTGGAAGAATTACTGGACGATTATGGAGAAGGGTACAGCAGTCATGGATTTCTGACGATCTCCGTCACCATGGCTCACGCAATAGATGGATTTTGGATTCTTGGACAAAGGAATCGCCCCGCGTAAATTTGCGGGGCGATTCCTTTTGCAATTTCTTAATTCTTGAGGGGTCTCTTGAGCACGGAGAGAACCGCACAGCCGACGACGGCGCCCACGAGGATAGCAACGAGGTACATGGCGGGATTGCCGATGGTCGGGACAACGAAGATCCCGCCATGGGGGGCACGGAGCGTGCAGTCAAAGAGCATGGTCAGCGCGCCTGCCGTGGCAGAGCCGATCACACAGGCAGGAATGACGCGAAGGGGATCGCCTGCCGCGAAGGGAATCGCACCTTCCGTGATGAAGGACATTCCCATGACGTAGTTCGTTACACCGGCCTTGCGCTCGCTTTCCGTGAAGCGGTTCTTGAAGAAGGTCGTGCAAAGGGCAATAGCAAGGGGAGGAACCATGCCGCCGGCCATGACTGCCGCCATGACATGGTATTCGCCGCTGGCGAGAAGACCCGTGCCGGTTACATACGCAGCCTTGTTGATGGGGCCGCCCATATCAATCGCCATCATCCCGGCAACCACGATGCCCATGAGGATGCGGGCGCTGGGATCCATGTTCTTCAGGGTATCCACGAGCCAGGCATTGATGCCGCTCACGGGCGGGGCAATGATGTAGGTACTGATGAGCCCGATGATGAGGATGCCGAAGAACGGGTAGAGAAGAACGGGTTTCACGCCATCCAGGGAGGCAGGAAGGCTGCTGAATGCCTTCTTGAGGAAATTGACCGTGTAGCCGCCGACAAAACCGGCAATCAAGGCTCCAAGGAAACCGGAACCGGTAGCGCCTGCAAGTGCTCCGCCGACAAAGCCCACAGCCAGCCCGGGACGGTCTGCAATGGACATGGCGATGAACCCTGCCAGAACCGGAAGCATGAAGCCGAAGGCAGAACCGCCTACCGACATGAAGAATTTCGCCATCGGGGTATTGGAACCGAACTTCGAAGGATCGATGGAATAATCATCGAGAAGGAACGCCAGCGCGATGAGGATACCGCCGCCAACGACAAAGGGAAGCATGTGGGAAACACCGTTCATCAGATGCTTGTAGATCTGCCGTCCCAGGCTTTCCTCCGCTGTATCTGCCGCCCCCGCCGACTCGTCGGAGCCGGTCGCATGATAGATGGGTGTATTGCCCGAAAGAGCGCGATCCAGGAGAGCATCCGCCTTGTTGATGCCGTCAGCAACCTTGCTGATGACCACGGGCTTTCCGTTGAAACGCGCCATGGCAACATTCTTGTCCGCGGCGATGATAATGGCATCGGCAGCGGCAATTTCCGCGGGGGTAAGCACATTCTTTGCCCCCTCCGAGCCGTTGGTCTCCACCTTGATGGAAATGCCGCGCTTCTTGGCGTGCTGCTCCAGGCTTTCCGCCGCCATGAAGGTATGCGCGATTCCCGTGGGGCAGGCCGTTACGGCAAGGATTTGGATATGATCGGAAACCGGTGCAGAAACCGGTGCATCATTGGAAACGGATCGGAATTTCCCGTCTTCCTTGTCGTCGATGAGCTTGAGGAATTCCTCCTTCGTCGTGGCAGCGATCAGAGCCTCCTTGAAGTCGGGATCCATGATCATCGTCGCCAATTTGCTCAAAATCGAAAGATGCTCATCCGCAGCGGAATCCGGCGCTGCAATCATGAAGAACAGGCGGGCGGGATTCCCGTCCATGGACTCAAAGTCCATGCCTTTCGGAACTGTCATTGCGGCAAGGCCTGCTTTCTTTACCCCCGAACTCTTCGCATGGGGGGTCGCGATGCCATCGCCAAGCCCCGTAGTGCCGGATGCCTCGCGGGCAAGAACATCCTTCTCGTACTGTTCCCTGTCGGAAAGATTGCCGGATGCAGCCATCAGATCTGCCAGATGGTGAATGGCAGATTTCTTGTCTGTCGGCTTTGCTCCAAGAATGATGGACTCATTCTTGAGTAAGTCAGTAATACGCATTCTCTTCTCCACTCCTTCTCGTGCATGGAATATATATATTTATGATGCTAATGAAACAACCTCGTAATCGCTAAGGCAAATGATTCAAATCGTTTTCAGAAGTGCCTCCACCTCAGGCCGCGTGGCAAGGTTCTCCGAAAAAGCGGATGCAGATCCGGTAGCCACTCCCATGCGGAAAGCCTTCTCAAAATCTCCCCGGGATTCGATATAGCCTGTGAGGAAACCTGCGACCATGGAATCACCTGCCCCCACAGAATTCACAAGCTTGCCCTTGGGCGCAGGGCTCTTGTAGGATTTGCCTTCTGCCGTGAGAAGGATTGCCCCGTCGCCTGCCATGGAGATCAGCACGTTCTGCGCGCCTTGCTCCTGGAGTTTTTTCGCATACGCAATGATTTCCTCGTCAGTCCTCAGCTCAACGCCGAACATCTCCCCAAGCTCATGGTTGTTCGGTTTGATGAGGAAGGGCCTGTACTTCAATACGTTCATGAGCAGCTTCTTCGTGGCATCCACGACAATGCGGATGCCCTTGCCCTGCAGGCGCTCCATGATGCGCTCGTAGATATCATCCGGCAACGTATTCGGAATGGAGCCGGCGAGCACAAGAGTATCTTCTTCCCGGAGCCGGTCAAGGCGATCGTAGAGCTCCTGCTGCTTCGCCTCGCTGATGTCAGGGCCCTGCCCGTTGATTTCCGTTTCCACATCCGCTTTGATCTTCATGTTGATGCGGGTGAAGCCTTCCGGGAGCTGCACGAAATCAAAATCCACGTTCCGGGTCATCAGCTGGCGCTTGATTTCCTCCCCTGTAAAACCGGCAATGAAGCCCAAGGCCGTGCTTTTGATTCCCATATTAGCAAGGACAATGGATACATTGATGCCCTTGCCTCCCCCGAGAACCTGTTCATAGTTCAAGCGGTTGATTCCCCCGGTCACCAGGGAATCCAGACGGACAATATAGTCCAGGGCAGGATTGAAGGTTACGGTGTAGATCATGCTCATACCCCCTCGATGATAGTCGTATGGTTCAAATACTTCCTGTCGGGAAGCACATCCGTGATGATAGACGCATGGGAAAGGCCGGCAAAGGTGACAGACGAAACTTTGTTGAACTTCGAGCAATCCGCCAGGATATAGGCATGCGCGCAACGCTTCAGCGCTTCCTCCTTGACAAGCCCCTCGCCGGAATCCGGCGTGGAAAAACCGGATTTCACGCTGATGCCGTTCGTGCCGAAAAATCCCTTGGTAAAGTTGTAGTTCCCCAGGCTCTTCAATGCCCCGGCACCGACGACAGCTTCCGTTGCAGCCTTGATCCTTCCGCCCAATATGATGACCGTAAACCCCCGCGCGGAAAGACGTGCCGCATGGGAAATCCCATTGGTGACAAAGGATGCATTCTCCGACTGGATAAAGTCAATCATGCAGAATGTCGTGGAGCCGGCATCCAGATAGACGAAATCATCGGCCTGTATCAGACTCGCTGCTTTTCGGGCAATGGAAATCTTCTGCTCCCTGTGCAGGTCGCTTTTCGTCTGCATATCATCTTCACTGGCACTGTAAGAGCTGTCGATGGAAGTGGCTCCGCCATATACCTTGCAGAGGCGGCCGCTCTTGTGAAGAGCCGTGAGATCGCGGCGAACCGTGGATTCCGAAGCATCCAGAGCCTTGGCAAGATCGAGGACAGTAGCTGCCTTCTTTTCGTCAAGGATGCGCAGGATCGTTGCATAGCGTTCCTCGGTAAGCATATATATCCATCCTTTCTGCTGTGCTTATTATACCATCAAACCCAATCAAAATCAAGCATATTCATCAACAAACAAGCAAAAAAAGTTAAATTAACTCAAAATCGTTCATTTTGATATCCTTGAACTCATGATATCCTTGCCATATCCATAAAACCTTGCTATAATGAATCTGATCCGATTTATGAAGGGGGTTTTGTTATGCCCACTACGAAAGACACTGCGGAAATCCAATTGGCACCGGATGATAACTATATCCCCACAGGTCTGCCGGGCGGTTTCTTTATCTATAATGCATTGGGAAATCAGGAAATCTATTTTGCGGACCAGAACGTGATTGAACTGTTCGGCTGCAAGACCATCGAAGAACTGCGGGAGCTCACGGGAAACAGCTTCCGTGGCATGGTGCACCCGGAAGACTGGGACGATATCGATAAGGATATCATCGTCCAGACATTCAACAGCGAAAAGCGTCACGACTATGTCCGCTATCGGATCATCACGAAGCAGAACACCATACGCTACATCGAGGATTTCGGTCATCTCCTGCATTCCAAGGACGGAAAAACAGTCTTCTATGTATATATTGTCGATACGGACAAGGACGAGTATTACAACCAGGGACGCAACAGCTTTGCGGAATCCCAGATTTTCTCCATGAACAGGAAATCCGATCGCCTGACCGGCCTTTTGAGCATGCCTGCCTTTTATGAGAAAGTCCAGAAACAGATTTCGGAAAGGGACTCCGACGACAAGTCCCCACTCACGTTCATCCATTTCGATATCGCCAACTTTAAAATCTTCAACGAGAATTACGGGTTCCATCGGGGCGATGAGCTGCTCTGCCGCATGGCCTACGCCATCCGGAACGAATTCCCGGGAGCCACGATTGCCCGTTTTTCCAACGACCATTTTGTTGTTTGCACAGAAGCGGAAAACGTGATTCAGCGGGTAGAGAATGTTCACAATACTATCCTCAGGGTTCTCGACGGCATACGTGTGGAGATCAAGGCCGGGGTTTATGCGCTTGAGGATACCTGCAAGGAAGTGGGCATTGCCTGCGACCATGCCCGCATTGCCTGCAACATGATAAAGCGCCGCTACGACAAGTTCTACAATATTTACAGGCCGGAGATTTATGAACGCCTGCGCATGCAGCAATACGTCCTGGACAATATCGACACCGCCATTGAAAAAGAGTACTTGAAAATCTTCTACCAGCCCATCATCCGCATCGAGACGGGGAAAATCTGCGCCTATGAGGCACTGGCGCGCTGGGACGATCCCAAGATGGGAATGCTGTCGCCGGGGCTTTTCATCCCAACGCTCGAGGAATTCCATATGATTTACAAGCTGGACATCTTCATCGTGAAGAAAGTCTGCGAGGAACTGTGCCACCTCATAGAGGTCGGGGAGCCGGTGGTTCCGATTTCCGTGAACCTTTCCCGCCTCGATTTCGAATTGTGCGATATCTTCGCACTGACGGAGCAGTTCCGCTCCAACTGCAATCTCCCGCGGAATCTCATCAACATCGAGATCACGGAGAGCGCCTTGAACAGCAACGCCGCCCACCTGAAGGAAGAGGTACAGAGATTCCGGAAGGCCGGCTACCGCATCCTCATCGATGATTTCGGCAGCGGGTACTCATCGCTGAACCACCTGATCGATTATGATTTCGATGTGCTGAAGCTGGATCTGGAATTCCTTCGCACCTATGACAAGCATCCACAGGCCGGAAGGCTGATCAACCATATCGTCCAGTGGTCAATCGATCTCGGGGCAATCCCGCTTCAGGAAGGCGTAGAGACCAAGGAACATCTGGACTTCCTGAAGTCGATCCATTGTAGCTGCGCACAGGGATACTACTTCGCCAAGCCGCTCCCCATGGACAAGTCCAGGAAGTTCACCCGTTCCAAGAATCTGACATGGGAATAACAAAAGAGGGAATGGATACCTCGGAGGTGTCCATTCCCTCTACGACTTTTGTTGACACAGGCAGGGCAAAATGATATGATAGACAAGGGACATAAGGGTTTCTTCTCCAAACTCAAAACGAGGCTTTCCACAGGGAAGTCAATTTGAGTGCCTTTTTTGTGTTTTCATTTCCAAGGAACTGGCAGGAACAAACGAGGACGCTTGCCCTTTTGTTTCGTGAAGGGCAAGCATTCCTCGAATTTATGTTATTGGCTCAAATGTGCTTAGATAGATATATTCGAGTATATTAGATCATATTTTTTAGAAGGAGGACGTTAGTCGAATGATTGAACGCTACACCAACCCGGAAATGGGGCATCTCTGGTCCATTGAGAACGAATGGCAAACCATCCTGAACGTGGAGATGGCTGCCTGCGATGCCATGGCTGAGCTTGGGGAGATCCCGAAGGAAGCGGCCAAGAACATCCGAGCCAAGGCGAAATTCGAAGTCAGCCGTATTCTGGAAATCGAGTCCGTGACCCATCATGACATCATCGCATTCCTCACGAATGTAGCCGAGCATGTCGGCGACGATTCGAAATATATCCACAAGGGCCTTACTTCGAGTGATGTGAAGGATACGGCTATCTGCATGATGATGAGGGACTCCGCCGACATCATCCTGGAAGATCTCCGGGCCTTCCGCGAAGTGCTTCGCCGCCGCGCCAAGGAATTCAAGCATACTCCCTGCATCGGACGCACCCATGGCATCCATGCCGAGCCTATGACCTTCGGACTGAAACTGGCGCTTTGGAGTGCGGAAATCGAGCGGGATATCGAGCGCGTGGAACATGCAAAGAAAGTGGTTTCCGTCGGCAAGCTGTCCGGCGCGGTGGGAACCTATTCCAATATCGACCCCCGCATTGAGGAACTTGTCTGCAAGAAACTGGGACTGACTCCCGTTCCCCTTGCCACGCAGGTCATCCAGCGCGACCGCCATGCGGAGTACATGACGACCCTTGCCATTGTCGCCAGCACATTGGAAAAAATCGCCACCGAGGTACGAAATCTCCAGCGCACGGACATCCGTGAGGCAGAGGAGTATTTCTCCCCCGGACAGAAGGGATCCTCCGCCATGCCCCACAAGCGGAACCCCATCAACTGCGAGCGCGTCTCCGGCATGGCACGTCTCGTCCGCGGCAACGCCGTTGCCGCCATGGAGGACATTACCCTCTGGCACGAGCGTGATATCTCCCACTCCTCCGTGGAACGGGTCATCCTGCCGGACAGCACCATCAATGTGGATTACTGCACGAGGAAGCTCACGAATATCATCGACAAGCTCCTTGTCTACCCCGAGGCCATGCTCCACAACATGGAGCGCACAGGCGGCCTCATCTACAGCCAGCGCATCCTTCTGGCCGTGGTAGGGAAGGGAGTCCTCCGCGAGGATGCCTACAAGTGGGTGCAGCGCAATGCCATGAAGCGCTGGATGGAAGGGGAGGACTTCCGCACGAATGTGGAAAAAGATCCCGATATCACGAAATACCTCACAAAAGAAGAAATTGACAACTGCTTCGATTACCAATATTTCCTGCGCCATGTGGACATGATCATGGAGCGCTTTGGGCTGTAAGGGGGAATCCTCATGTCAACCGTAGTTATCACCGGCACCCAATGGGGTGACGAAGGAAAAGGCAAGATTGTGGACTATCTTGCCCAGCAGGCCGAGACTGTCGTGCGCTATCAGGGCGGCAGCAATGCGGGGCATACCGTTGCCGTGAACGGCGAGGAATACAAGCTCCGCCTGCTTCCCTCGGGCATTCTCTACCAGGGGACCCATAATGTGATTGCCAACGGCGTCGCAGTGGATCCCGAGGTCATGCTACAGGAAATGGATGCCATGGAAAAAAGAGGCATTGATGTCTCGGGTATCCGTCTTTCCGACCGTGCCCATGTGGTGCTTCCTTATCACCGCATTATGGACGGCATCGGTGACGAGGCGCGCGGGAAATCGAAGATTGGGACGACGAAGCGCGGCATCGGCCCCTGCTACATGGACCGGGACGACCGCATCGGCATCCGCATCTGCGACCTCATGGACGAGGAGGAATTCGCCAGGAAGCTCAAGGCGAACCTCACCAAGAAAAACAAGGAACTCCAAGTGCTTTATGACCATGAGCCGCTGGACTATGAAGCTGTTCTCAAGGAATACCTGGGATATGCAGAGCGCATTCGCCCCTATGTCTGCGACACCATTACCCTCCTGAACGAGGAAGTGGCTTCCGGACGCAGGATCCTTTTCGAGGGGGCACAGGCGACCATGCTGGACATCGATTACGGCACCTATCCCTATGTCACCGCCTCCCACCCGGTTTCCGGCGGCGTTGCCGTCGGGTCGGGCGTGGCTCCGAAGAAAATCAACAAAGTGGTCGGTGTGGTAAAGGCCTACTGCACCCGCGTGGGCGAAGGCCCCTTCCCCACGGAACAGCTCAATGCCGTCGGCGACCAGCTCCGGGAGGCCGGCCACGAGTACGGCACCGTGACGGGACGCCCCCGCCGCACCGGCTGGCTGGATGCCTGCGTCGTGCGCTATGCCGGGCTGCTTTCCGGCATCGATTACATGGCAATCACACGCCTTGACATCCTCGATGGCTTCGATGAAATCAAGATGTGTACAGGCTATAAGCACAAGGGGAACCTCCTGCCCGGAATGCCCGCCTCCCTGAAGGTTCTGGGCGAAGTAGAGCCGGTCTACGAGACATTCCCCGGCTGGAAGACAGACATCAGCGGTCTCCGCGATTATGATTCCCTGCCGGAAAACGCCAAGAACTACCTGAAGCGTCTCGCGGAAACCACAGGCATTGCCCTCGGCATCGTATCCGTCGGCCCGAACCGCGACCAGACCATCGTGCTGGCGAAGGATATTTTTGAAGGATATTTTTGAATGATATTTTTTATAGGACACTGTTAATTGATTTCCTCCAGTAAGTATCACATCATGATATTTGCTGGAGGAAATATTATATCATTTTTTCAGCACCATGGTCAAATGCAGACCGTCAACAAACTGCCGAGGAACAGCCGGAGCAGACCACGGATGCCGATTCGATGGACAGTACCACGGCAGACGAGCCGCTCAGCCTTTCCGTCAGCTTGCCGAGGGACGGCTTTACCACAGACAGCCGCATTGGACAATCTAGACGGGCATGAATTGTTTTTCTAAATTCTCTTGTGCTTCAAGCCGTAATAACAACTTTTTTCCCACAGAACGCAATGCCATATTTCCAGATAGCATCTATCCCCTGAGCACATAACTCTTCAGCATAATTCTTTTGCTCAATCTGTTCACGAGCTTCTCTTGCCTTTGCTTCCAAGTGCTTTTCCTCATCTGCCACCTTAAACTCCAGCAACACGCCCGGGGATTTTTTTTTCTTGGGAATCAGGGCCATATCATATGCCCCCAGGCCGCTTTCACGGTTCGAACGGACATGGTGCGTATCCATCAGCAATGTCATCAGCCCCAGCATCATGCCGTGATAGAAGGATTCATAGCCTGTGTCACGATAGCTCGCATTTCTCTCCAAAATAGTTTGCAGA
>CACYDT010000093.1 GCA_902773295.1 uncultured Veillonellaceae bacterium
AAAGTGCTTTTCACTCTTCGATTACCTTTTCGATATCCTGATGCTCTACAATTTCAGTTTCGATACTGCCATCTGATTTGTCGATATCAACCACATAAGCCTCTCCTGCTTTTAGAATGTCTGCAATACAAGCGTATTCTCCAGTTTTGAGGAGGACCCTATCAAACTCCTTTACTTCCATTGGTGGAACCTCCTTGCTTAGGTGATTTAACATACATGCTAGTCAAACGAACTTCCTTTGTTTCGGCATCCATTATCCAACCTGTGATTACATTTGCCGTTTTACCATTAGGTCCTGTCAGTTTTAGCGCAATTTGCATAGGCTTTCCGTATTTAGTCTGAGGCCTTTCCGTGATAACGCCGCTGTTGATGTTCCGTTCCACATTTTCTATTAACTTCATAGCATTGTTCTGATCATAGCCCAATGCAGACTTGAAGGCAACGTCTTTCCCTTTTGAGTTTTCAGGATGCAGAACATATTGAGTAATTTTTGCAACTGGTATACGAGCCTCACCGATACCATTTATGTTCACGGCCATTATACCACGTTTCTCGTTTTCGGTAAATGTTCCCTTTCGTGGCGTCAGCTTGAAACTGTCCAGATTGTACAATGGTTGCGCCACGCACCGGCACCGAATCGGCCAGCCGGGGTGGCCGTCTGGCGGCGGGTTGTCCCAACGGTAGGAAACACCATGGCGCACCTTGTGCCTCGGCCTGACGCGATTGTCCAGCCGTGTCACCCAGATATAGCGTTCAATCCCGGAATTGAACTGGCGGTAATGCGCTATCTGGCTGTGCAACTTCCCAACTTGGTCAACTGCTATCAGCATCGCCCTTTTCCTGGTCGCGCCTCCTAACCGCTGAATATCATCCGCAAGGTCTGAAACCGTCTGATCATGCCCAACAGTTCGGATGATTCTCTGTGAAAGAGCGTAGCGAATTCCGTCCAGCACCTGCTGGTCGATGGATTTGATTAGAGCGAGGTTCTGGCTCGTCCATATAGTCTTTATCATTTCCAACTGATGCGTGTCATAAGGCCTTCGTGTCCTGACACCGAAAAGGCTTTCCTCGATTCCGTTCAGCTGTTCCTTTACGTGGCGATCCGTCAGCTTGAATGTCCTATTGATGACGGGCAACGCTGACAGCTTCTGTTTGATAGCTCTGCCAACTTTATCGACGAGGTTCCCCAGCCAGTCACCAATGGCATCCTGCCTGATGCTGTTCCTATACACTGAATCTGCCATTTCCGGCAGGAAGGACTCCACGATTTCCATTTCTTTATCGACATAGGCGACAAGCCACTTGGCGTAATCCCGCTCGACAGCTATTGGGTACTGCCACTTCTTCTTGGGTACTACATCCAAGTCACTCACCGCCCATATCGTTGATAGCGTTCAGCAATTTCTGATCAAGGCTGTCGTCAATCGCAAAGCCCCCGCTGACCTTTAGTGTATTCCTGATTTCAGTAGGATCGAGAGCCGCCACCTGCAGATAAGCCATGGCCGCCTGCGCCTTGGTCGCAATGGTGTCGGCCTTCAACTTTTCCACCTCGGCGATTTCATGCTCAGAAGCGTTCCACAACGGATTGAATTCTATGTGCCAGTTCTCAGGCAAGGAGACACTGTAGTCTGAAGCCAAGCTGATCAGGTACACCAGCCGCATGAGGTTTGGTCTCAAGGTTCTCTTCTGGATGCGGACAACCATGTTGTAGTAGTTCTCCATGTCGCTCTTGCCGGTGGCGCTCATACCCTGCGGGCTTCTGCCAAACAGGACGGTTGCAGGGATGGAAGTTGCAGAAGACAGCGCATCTTGGAATAGTTCCACGATTTCCTTGATGCCGGATAACGTCAAATTTTTCAGCTCGAAAGAATCATCCACACCGAGGGCGATAGTATTTTCAAGGTGGCGGTACATGTCGATCAGCTGAAGACGTTCTTGAAGAATCCGCTCGCCATTCTCATTCATCATCACGTCCTTCATGCCTGCCAGCTTCATCACACCCTGCGAAAGTCGGCTGAGAGCTGCCAAAGCCAATCTCAATCCTTCGATGTATCTCCCTATATGCTCCTGCACCTGCTCGAATACCGTACCGCCCCATCCGTTCCTCATGCGGCGGTAGTAGTTCGATATAGTCGCACCATGGAAAAGCAAGAGCCTCGACTCGTGAACCAGGAATGAGTTGCCCAGACTTCCGACGATGGTGTAATATTGCGGCTTGCCGTAATTCGGGTCAAAGGGGTCGGCGTAAAGGTAGTCCTGCGTGAAGCTGATGTCTTCCGGTGTGTAGACCTCCAGCCGCTCGATGTTCTTTATCCTGCCCTCGTCCAGCGGGTCTTCCAGCGTACCGCCGTCGTTCGCTAGCATCAGGATCGCCGCCCCGCCATACAGCCTGTCCCAGGACAACGCCGTGGCAAATTGCTTGTCAACGTCCAGGTCTTCCAGCACGGAGCCTAATGCGCCATTAGCATCGCTCTCCTGCTCACCTTCCATCACACGGAAACCGGATGCCAGTGCATCCTCGGCAGGAACCGAGATGATTTTGTTGGCGATGCCGTTATGCGTGTACAGCTCATCTGCCGCCCGGTAGTCCACGAAGTGACCACGAAACTGCCTGTTCTGTTCCCTGTGCAAGGAATGCATGATAAGAGCGTTGTACATCCCGTCGTATCGTTCGGCCAAAACCCTCGCCTCCATTATAAAAACTCATCCCAATCGATCACCCGGCACACTTCTTTGAAAGCATCGCTCGCCGCATCCACCTGGTCATCATGCACCGTATCCGGGAAACCCTCTGCCTCACAAAGAAACATCTCGTTCCATTCCCCTTCCAGCAGGAGGACGTTCCCCTGCTGCCACTGTGCGGCAAAAGGTTCTGCCCGTGTCACCTTGTCCCCGGAGACCACATGCGTGGAAACACGGAACCCTGCCAGTTCCCGCACATAGCTTTGCGCCTGTTCCTTTCCTGCCTGCCCCGGATCCTGCGGGATGAAGATATGGCTTGCCTTGTATTCCGCCTTGTCTGCCACAGCCGTGTTCCTCACTACGGAACGGACCGTGGCGGCATTCGCGGCCATCCGCTTCACATCCAGGATGATGTACTGCCCGTTCCGCATCCTTGCCATGAGGCATCCCGCCGTCCTGTCCGGATTCTTGTTGGCGGGCGTGATCTCCGTAGCGGCCAGATCCCACGCTCTGGCAACTGCCACAATCTTCTCCGGGACGGTCTTCACAATCCGGGCATGTTCCCGAGGGAAATAAAGACCTGCGGCCGGGCGTATCTTCCAGTTCCCGTTGAGAAGCCTTTCCTTCTCCACTACGCTCAGTCCGTAGAGATTGGCCAGATAGCCCGGGTTCACGTCCAGGAGCAGCTTATTGTCGTAGATGCTGGACGCAATGAACGTCGCGCTCTTGCAATATTCCGGCGCAATCTTGAATCGCTCTGCCAGTTCCTGCCGCGAATCCCCCCAGACCACCTCCCCTTCATGGCGGTGGAAAAAACGGATTCTTCCGGAGCGCTCCGGGATGGCATATCCTGTGTCCTGGTCAATCCACCAGGAAATGAAGGACGCCACCCAGGAATCCACATCGGGATTGCATGTAGCGCGCATGCAGGGTTTCACGCCGCACAAGGAGCGGTTGCGGGACATCATGTAGAAAAACTGGTTCTCGCTGAAATGGGTCAGCTCATCAAACCCGATGAAACAGATCTGCGCCCCCTGCCAGCTGTACACGTCATCGTCCCGTGCCAGATAGTCGAAGGACAACGTGGATTTCCCTCCGAACACCCAATGCCGCTTCGGCGAGGCGAACGGAACCGCCCCGCGCATCCCCGCGTACATTTTCATGGAAGTGTCCCACAGCCCGCCGGGAGCTGTCACCTGTGTATAGTTCTTGCGGAAAATCATGGCATCGAATCCGGGCACATTCTTGTAGCGCAGAAGATCCAGGAGCAGGGCATAGGTCTTGCCTCCTCCTGCTGCGCCACCGTAAATGGCAATATCAGCGGAGGAAGCCAGGAATTTTTCCTGCGGTCCCGGTTGCGGTCTTAGTTCCTTCATGTCACGGCTCCTGCTCCTTGGCCGGGAGATAGACAGTCACATCCTCGGCAGTCCCCTGCGAGGAACCATCGCCCATCAGCGCCTTCTCCTTCAGTTTGAGTTCCTTCCTCTTCAGTTCCAGATTCTGCTCCTCGCCCATCAGCTCAAACAGAAGCTTCATCATCTGCGAGTTTCCCCGGACACTGGAAAGGATCAGCCCGTCAATGACAAGTTCCCCGACGGTTTTCTCCTCGTCCTTGCTCCCCGTCGCTTTCTGCAGCAGCTTCCGCACCCCGGCATCCTCAATATCCTTGATCTGCAGATACACTGCTTCCTTCAGCAGGGTTCGCAGTGCCTTCTTTCGCCGACGGGATTTGCCACTGGCGATTCCGCCTTTTTTGCCGATTTCTCTTGCTTCGCTCTTGGTTCGTTTGCTCACCGGTTTTAAGTTTTCATCGTTCATGCCGCCTCACTTCCCTGAATTGATTTCAAGCAAAATGGGCACAAGAAAAGGCACCCACCTATGTGAATGCCCTTTCCCCTGCCTATTCGGTTTTCTTCATCCGTGCGAGGAACTTCTCGCAGGCTTCGCGGTCGCCGTACTTAACGATTCGTGCGAGTCTTTGGATAATGTCCCACTCGTCATCGAACGCCCGAAGCTGTCGATGCGCTCTCTGATTCGATTCCGCCTTAAATGTTCCTTTCGGCCGCCCAGCTCCTGTTCGCTTTCCTCCCCATCCGCTCATGCCGAGGCCTTCTTCTGCTCTTCCTCGCAATCATTTTCTTTTTGCATGGTTGCTAAGGTCTTGCGGTATGCATCTGTATCGACCTTAATCAGCGTCACAAAAGCGCTCGTCGAATACTCATCCGGTTCAGCGACAACCTTCTCGATGGGAGTCGGTTCAACGATGCGATTCTTCATCGGAAGTTTGGAACGTCCTGCCTTATAATCCTCGTAAAGAACCAGCATCCCTGCCAGTGCATCCTCAGCCATTTCCATGGCATCATATAGCGAATGGCCGAATGTTACCGCTCCCGATACATCTGGGAAAGAAACGCACCATGTATCTTTTGTCTCTTTATCCTGTTGGAAGATTGCCGGATATACATACTTCACGAAAATCCCTCCTGCTCATAGGGGAGTGGGTTTCACTCCCCTGCACCGTCTTAGCGTTTTTTAGGAACTCCTGCCTGTTTTCTTAATGCATTTTCTGTGCCTTTAGGAACCTCCTCGTTGTCATGCCGCCCCATTTGAAAGTGTTCATCCGTTATGGGACTGTACCACCATTCATGATTAGTTCCTTCACTCTGCTTGTAGCAACCGGCTTTCCTAAACTCCCTCTTTAGCTCCCCTTGTCTCGGCATCTCATCACCCCTTGCCCTTCATCTTGATTATATTGTACCACAATATAAAATGAAAGTCAAGAAACATTTTGCCCGCCAGTCCTTGTCTGATAAGGCTTGGCGGGCTTTTTTGAGGGGATATGCTTTGAGTATGTCCGAAATACCACTGTACCCATTATAGCATAGATTTTGGGCTGTTATTCCCGGAATAAGGATTTCAACAAACTTTTATCAAGCCAAGCTGTGCCGCGCAAAGAGCTGCATAATTCCTAGCATCATCAAGCAACCGGAAATACTGCGACTTTCCAATGATTATCTTCGCACACGTCAGCCGGTAGTCTACGCCGTTATATCTGTCCCTTGCCACAATCAGCCGGTCATTGTCGCACCATGCATACGTAGCATCCACCACGCGAAGCCAGTCCTCCGGCCATTCCAAAAGTTCTCCTTTGACGTTGACCTTCCGGATGGGTGTCACGTTCCGGATGGCCGCGCTGGCGGTCGGGTCGCCGATGCCGCTCCCGTTCTGCCCCGGCATGTGCGGCTTGTTCCTCGCATCCAGGACAGCCTCCCGGATCTGCTTCTCGTTGTAGAACACGAAGTCGATTTTCCTGATGTAGCCATTCCCTGTCTTCCTCTGCATCCGCTTGTCCTCCTGCCTGCTTGAACCATAGCCCAAAAAGCTGTATACTATTTCTGTGGATATGTGGATAATAGTTCCATTCAAGCAGACCACTGGATGCATCAAAAGGCTTCCGGTGGCCTTTCTTGTGTCTTGCATTACCTCCGATAATGCACATAATAGCTATGAGCGGAATTCGCGGTTTTCATTCCCATGGCTTTCGCTATCTGCTTCCACGTCATCCCGTCCTCCCGCATCCCGCACATGGCATCTGCCTTTTCCGCAGAACAGTTCCACGTCCTCTCCCAGGGTTTCCCTGTATAGTAAAGAGTGAATGCCTGCTCCGGAGCCACATAGACCGGATACAGGATTGCTATCGCAAGGGCTGCGTAATTTATCCCATGGATGATGTTCATGGCGTTCATCTGCTAGCCCTCCCACCCATTCACAGCTCCGGCAATCATGACAAAGGCACGCATCCTCTCCCACCGTTCCCGTGGTATGCTGCACAGCGTGCGGATCCTTTCCCGTTCCGCCTCGGTGAAGGCTTCCCGTTTTCTCATCTTCGCTGCTTCTGCATCCACCGCGTTCGCTTTGGCTTTCTTCGGCGCGGGCTTTTTCTCCCCGTATTTCTTCTTCAGCGCGG
>CACYDT010000094.1 GCA_902773295.1 uncultured Veillonellaceae bacterium
CTTTTCGCGGGCATCGAACCCGCTCAAAGCACCCGCCTTATATCCCCAGACCTAAAGGACGGGGTTTTACGGCGGTCTGGATAACACGGTTTTGCTCTAGTGATCTAGTGTACATAACTAGAAAATAACACCAACATCCCCCACACAAAATAATTAACACTGTCTACCCCCAAAAACAAACAAGGCACATTTAGTGTATATAACCTTAATTCTGTACACTAAAACCATCAGGCTTGTTAGAGAATTTATGATGTTTGGTTTGTGATAGAGGGTCCTCTAGTTATGTACACTAATTCACTAAAGATTCAAGAAAAACGCCCCTTCAGAATTGCTTCTGAGGGGCTTGGAAATTACTTTTGATAGTTTTATATGTCCAGTAGGTCATCGTCGTTTATAGAGGCTATGAACGGCATTTAAGACGATTCGTGAATATTCACCACAAGAAATTCACGTTTTTACAAATCGTTATCACTTATGCGGATATCATGGATTCTTCAGCTTCAGGTGAACGATATCATCCTTGTAATATGGCACGGTAGTCTCAATGCCCTTGGAGCGATCCATATCCATAGGACGGATAGCAAGATCCTCTACCGGGACAGTAGCCCAGAACACAACGTCCACCCGCTTCGATGTCAGAGCTGTAGCTCTGGCTCCGGTCTCCACTTGGACGATTTCCATATTTTTCCCCATCCGGCGGCCAAGTTCTGCCAGCACTGCCGTGTTGAACCCGGCAGGAGCTCCATCCTCCTTTACCAAATCGATGGGTGGCAAATCTCCCGTAACGGCAACCTTGATGGTGTCTGCTCCATCCTTTTTGTCGATGGGAACAGAAGGAGGTTCCTTTCCGTCCTTGACATCCTCAATGTATTCTTTGACAAGACGGGCAAGTGTCCCGTCACCATCCATAGACACAAGCGCTTTGTTCATGGCTTCCCGAAGTTCCTCGTCCTCCTCGCGGAGAGCGCAACAGAAAGAATCTACCAGTTTTGCATTGTTGAACGATGTCAGCTCGAACTTCTGGTTCTTTGCCAAAAGATAGTACGCCATGCTGCTGTAGGCGCTCATCTCATCAATACTCTTGGACTCCAATCCCATCTGCATGGTGCTCAAATTGTCATAATAAGTAACAACAGGCATCTGCACATAGGAAAATCCGCCCCTTTTTCCGGCTTCCTCCATGATGGCGGCCTGTTGCTGCTCGCTGATGTTCAGGTTCTTCAGCATGCCTATCTGCACCGCCCGATTCTTTCCCGTTTCCCCTCCGGTATTCGAGGAACCACATCCTCCCAGCAATGCCCCAGTCAGGGCTGCACAAAACAACAGCCCCATCATTTTCTTCAAATTCATCTCGATAGTCTTCCTTTCTCTTCACTCCGTCTATTTTTTCTTTACATGAACAATGCCATCCTGGAAGTAAGGCACAGTCACCTCCATGCCCTCCGGCTGGTCCATATTACTTGGGAATCTGTCATCCATAGGAACCATCGCCCAGAATACCACATCAACTTTCCCGGAAATCAGCGCCGAGGATCTGGCTGCGCTGTCCACTTGCACAATGGCGATGTTTCTGTTCAAGCGCTTTCCTATCTCTGACAACACCGCTGTATTGAAACCTGCGGCTGTTCCATCCGAACGAACCAGGTCAAGAGGAGGCAAATCACCTGTGACAGCAATTTTGAGGGATTCAGCCCCTGGAATGTTCTGAATGGGCACAGAAGGCGGCTCCTCGTCTTTCTTCAAGTCTGTAATATACTCCTTGGTGAGGCGTTCCAAAGTGCCGTCTGCTTTCATATCTTCAATGACCTTGTCCAGTTCATTCTTCAGATTTTCGTCTTCTTTTCTGACAGCACAGCAAATGAGATCTACGGGTCTTTGAATGAAGGCAGGATTTAATTTGCTGATTTCCTCCATGACCAGCTTATTGTTCCGGTCTACCAAATAATTCGCTACGCTGCTGTAGACGCTCATCGCCTGGATGCTGTCAGATTCCAGCCCCATCTGCATGGATGCCAGCTTGTCGTAATACACAATCTCACGAGCCAGCCTAACAGAGGAAGGTGCTTCCTCATCCACTCTTTTCATGATGTCATTGAGCTTTCCCTCGCTGACATTCAATCTAGTCAGCATACCAATCTTGACATTCGTCTCATCTTTCTTATTGTTCTGCTGAGTTCCCGACTGTCCTCCGCAGCCTGCCAGCATTGTACACACCAAAGTACAACCAAGAAAAGCCTTTGCCAGTCTCCTCATCTTCATGATGCATTCCTCCTTCTAAAAACATAGTTAAATATACTCAGCTAAGCACATTTGAACCAATAAATTCTAAACAAAACCTTGTTCTTGGTCTAACCTTTCTGCACTAGAGCCAGACCAACATGGTTCGCAACGAACGCATATTTCTTAGCTACACATTTGTTCATACGTAAGTATTCTTGTTAGTTGCTTAAAATTCCTCCCCTGAAACGGTCTCATATTTACAATTCAATCCTCACACAGTTCTTTCCTGCTTCCAATGTATAAGAAAAACTTTTCACACTTTTCTTCAAGAAAGTAATGCCGATGTGATCCATATGCTCCGAACTATCCTGGCTCTCCGCCAGAAATGGGTCATAGGCCATACCACCACTGATCACTTCCAAGACAATGCGGTCCAATGCTTGGGCATAGATGATATCCAGCCTGATAGACACCTCATCACTGTCAGCGAAGCTCCCACGGAAAAACTCGTAAATCAGTTCCTCGCAGGAAAGCTGCAAATGATAACTTCGCTTCTTTCCAATGCCGTATTTCTCGGTAAAATTCCAGACACCTCCTTGTAGATTCATAAGATCGAACTCGGAGCGCCACTGGATTTCATAACTGAAAAAGGTATGCTTTCTGATAAAGGAAACCGTCAATTCCCGTTTCGGATGCTCAAAAATTTCCTCCGGTGTTCCCTGCTCGTAAATTCCCTGATTAGCAAAAAACAGGATACGGTCCGCCACCTCCTGTGCAAACTTCATTTCATGGGTAACGATGAGCATAGTGAGACCCTGCTTGGCCAGCATGCGGATGACCGCCAGCACCTCTCCCACCATGGTGGGATCCAATGCACTGGTGGGCTCGTCCAGAAGCAGCACCTTTGGCTCCATCATAAGAGAACGGCAAATAGCGATGCGCTGTTGCTGTCCGCCGGAGAGGACGCTGGGGAATTCCCGGCTTTTGGCGGCAAGTCCTACCTCAGAAAGAAGCTCCATGGCTTTTTCTTCCGCCTCTTTTCGCCCCATCCCCAACAATCTGGTAGGAGCAAGGCAAAGATTGTCCAAGACATCGTAATGGGAAAACAGATGGAATTTCTGAAAAACCATCCCCATTTCCCGTCGGATTCGATCCACGTCTGCACCCATAGCCGTGATTTCCTGCCCGGCAATGGAGACACTCCCTTCATCCGGCACTTCCAACAGATTCAAACAACGCAGGAAAACGCTCTTGCCGCAACCGGAGCCACCAATGATGGCGATGCGCTCCCCTTCCCGGACATCCAGATCCACCCGATGCAATACATGCAAATCCCCGAAGGACTTGGAAAGCCCCTTCACTTCAAGAATGCCCATTTAACTCATGCACCTCCCTTTTCTCCCACCATTCCAGCAAGGAAAATACTCCGTACACACAATAAGACATGGCGATATAAATGACCATACCGCCAACCATGGTGACCATGGGCTGCATGGTACGGGATGCCGTATTGTAGATGACTCTTGTGAGATCCGTGATGGTGACATAGCCCACGACACTGGTCCATTGGATCAGGTTCACAATCGTGGACTGATAGACGGGACGGGCGATACGGGTCATCTGGGGCAGCGTCACCATCCGGAAAGCCTGTACCCTGGAAAACCCAAGGGTTCTCGCTGCCTCTACCTGCCCGTAGTCTGTCGCCTGGATGGCAGAACGCAGAAGTTCTGCCACATGAGCCGCCGTATGGAGAGAAAAAGCCAATATGGCCACGGCAATAGGAGACCAATCGCTCTTGGCCAGCACTCCGTAAAAAAGCAGCATCAGCAACATCAGTACCGGGCAGCCACGCAGCAGCGCAATGTACACCATGGCCAAAAAACGCAGGACTTTGTGACTCCCCATACGCAGAAAACAAAGAACTGCGCCCAGGAATGTCCCTCCCAGAAGGGATGCCAAGGAAATCTGCACCGTCACCCCAATCCCCTTACCGATGGTTGCCCATGCACCATTCTCAATAAAAATATGATGAAAAGTTTCTATAAGATCCATTTTGCACTCCCCTTTATTGTATACGATTCAGCTTCCGAAAAAAAGAATTGGGAGTTGCCTGCCTTTTTTTGCGAAAGAACGATAAAAAACTTATCATTTGATTGAATTTATGCTATAGTTGTGAGGTAGAATGACACAAAGCCTATTCATTGGCATTTTCGAGGTGAATCTCTCCCATGAAAAAAAACCTTCTGCTTGCGGCTGTTCTGCTCACCCTTTCTATTGGGCACAGCGACGCCGCTGTCCGACTCTCCCTGGCGGAGAGTGTTGACATGGCAATTGCCACCCATGAAACCATCGAAGCGGCTCGAGCTGCGCAGGAAGAAGCCAGGTGGAATCTCTCTGCTGCCAGGAGATCTTCCGGCCTGAAGATCTCCTGGCAATCACAGGCAAACCACATCGGCGGCAGATCCTATAATTACAACCGCAGGCAATACTATGCCAGCAAAGACCCAATCTACTCGCTCTATGCCACCCCCCAGACAGATCCCTATACCAGAGCTTTCTCGAATTACTTCACCCTGCAGTTCCCCCTCTATACCGGCGGACAGACGGAAAACAACATCACCGCTCGGAAAAATGCCCTGAACGCTGCAGATCTCAGCTTGGAGAACACGCGGCAGACAGTGCGCTTCCAAGCACTCCAGGCATACTACGACCTCCTGCAGCAAAAGAACCTGCTGGCCGTGTCCCGGTCTGCCGTAACCATGGCCACGGAACAGCTCAAGCTCATACAAATCCAATTCGAGGAAGGAACTGTAGCCCAGGCAGACGTGCTGCAGATGCAGGTTCAGCTGGCAGACTATCGGCAGAATTTCGTCAGCGCCGAGGGCAATCTGGAAGCAGCACAGTACAAACTGGCCCGCACAGTGGGGCTTCCACAGGATACTCCCATTGAGACAACGGACAGCTTTACCTATACGCCCTTCCCCCACTCTCTTGAGGAATGCGAAGAGTATGCCTTGGAGCATCGTCCCGACGGAACGGCAGCAGAATTTCGCGTCAAGCAGTACGAGGCGAGCAAGGAAGTCCAAAAAGCAGAATGGAGGCCAACACTGAAAGCTATTTTCAACAAGAGCACCAGCTCCAACGACCCTTTCCGAAGCAATCGAAACGATGCTTATGAGGCCGGCCTTCAACTCTCCTGGACCATTTTTGACAATGCTATCACTGCTGCAAATGTCAACGCCGCAAAAGCCAGAGCCACACAGGCAAAAGCCGAAGCCGAAGGCACTTGGAACAACATCCGTTTGGAGACCCGCACGGCCTATGCCCAGATGAAGGCAGCAGAAGAAAACATCCGTTCCACTAAGCTTGCTGTCTCCCAGGCTGAGGAAAGTTACCAAATCTCCCAAGTCCGCTACGAAGAAGGGGTAGACATCCTCCTGAACGTCACCAATGCCCAGGAAAAACTCACCCAGGCTCGAGCCAACTACTATACCGCCCTCTATAACTACAACCTCTACCGAGCCACCTTGGAAAAGGCCATGGGCATCCCCGTGAACCTCGACGTGCCACACTATCTGAAAGCCGTGGATGAAGGCAGGTCTGCAAGCACGGCGCTGAAGGAAGCCACTCTGGAAAATCCCAGAGAAGAAGACACATGATTCGAGAACAATCAAATTCTCTCTGCTATGCTCCGTCCCGCCAACGCCACAAGGATTTCCAATTTTCCTGCCTTTTGCATGCACATCTCGCAAAGTTCACCGGTAACAAGATCAAGTGCCCTGTCCACGGCGCGAAAAACCTTCTCGCGCTCCTCCAGCATCACTTTCTGTACGTAAAAGAGCAATCTGCCTGTACAGATGCCCGTACCTTTCTCCAAGCCAAAAAACAGCCGTTGCCGATCCGCATCGAACTCCCCAAAGGCAGCTATCTGCCCCAATGCATCAGCAAGAATCTCATCCAACGCATGATTCCTCATCTCCCCAAAGAGGCGCAAAGTCTCGTAATGGGCACATTCATGAGCCAGACGCAGGAGATAAGAACGCTCCAGCCAATCCTCCCGGGAAAGTCCCAGACTCTGGGCGGAAATGTTGCTGTAAGGCGCATGGTTCAGAAGCAGCACCCGGTGCCGGAAAATCTTTTCTGCCCGTGCCTGCATGGCAAAGGCATTGATTGTGAGGGGAAGTTCCCGCGCCTCTTTCCTGGCACACAAGAGAGCCTCCATCGACCGGAAATCCTCATGGCTCCCCGTGGAGATGACAGGCAGCTGTCCCCCAAGAGTACTGGCAAAGGAAATCCGGAGGCAACTCTCCTGCTGCCAGCGGAAATCAAACGCCGGAAGTTCCAGACGATCTGTCAGGAAGTCCAGTACTCCCCGTCCTTCCGCCTCCTTCCACAAAACAGTGAAAGACTCATCCGGCAAGGGCGTGGGCGGCAGTTCTGCCGGGATTTCATAAACATGCTGCAAATACTCATCGGCCGTTACTTGCAACATCCTTGGTTTTTCCAATGGAATCCCCCTCCTCCTGTTTTCCCAAAAGCGCTACAATCTCATCGTAATCATATTGCTCCGAAGCCTCTTCCAAGCGTTTCCACATATCTTCCTCCTCCGGTGGGATGCGATATCTTCGCATCTCTTCAAAAATCTCTTCCAGACGGTCGCAATCCATTTCTTCTGCTGCCGCCCGAATCTTTCCGAGAACGTCCTTCCTCATCTCCGCATCGGCTTCCGGCTTATCCTCGCATATCGTCTCCTGCTTTATCGCGAAGACTTTCGCCAACGGCGCTTTGATGCTCCGGTATTTCGCCAAAAAGTCCTCCTGATGCCTCCGGATATATTCTGTGTCCCCGTTCTTTCCCGCATCCTCCAGCTGCTGCGCTTCTTCCGCAAATGCCTCGATGCCAATGATCCGCGCCGAGCTTTTCAAGGCATGGACTTTGATGGTGTATTCCTTGAAATCTCCCTTCTCGCAGAGTTTTTCAATCTCCTCCGCTTTTTCGTCCACGGATTCGCAGAACATCCTGAGGAGCGTCAGATATCCATCAACAGATCCGCTGTTCCGGATCCCAAGGGAGAGATCCAACCAATCCACGTCCCGAAGCGGCGCAAGAATCTCGGGAAAATCATCCGCTGCCTTTCTTTCTGCGGCTTCATCCCCGGGGGCTTTGAGTTTTTCCTTCGGCAGGAACGCAAACAACAAGTTTTCAAGCTTTCCGGAATCAATGGGCTTGGACAGATATCCATCAAAACCGGCCGCAATATATCGCTCCCGCGCACCTAAGACGGCATTGGCCGTCAGGCAGACCGTCGGTGTCTCTCGATTTGGATTCTCCGGCTGCGTTCTGAGTTCATGAAGCGTCTCGATTCCGTCCTTCCTCGGCATCATGTGATCGAGAAAAATGATGTCGTATTTTTTTCCAAGCGTGAGCGAAAGCCCGGCATCCCCGCTTTCTGCCTCATCAATCCTCACCTTCGTCTGCTTCAGAAGGTTCCTGAACACCACAAGATTCATACGGTTATCGTCCACGACCAGGACTTCCGCCTCCGGAGCCGTGAATTTTTCCCGATAAACCTGCTGCTGATTCATCATCACGTCCTGCCAGGAAGACACATAGTCACCCATCGGCTCCCAACTGACAACCTTCTGCTTCAAAGCGAAGGAGAATACCGAACCGCTGCCATAGGTACTTTCCACTTGCAGCGAAGTTCCCATCATCTTCAGAAGGCTCTGGGTGATGGCCATGCCGAGCCCGGTGCCTTCCACGTTACGATTGCGCTTTTCCTCGATGCGTGTAAATCCCGCAAAGAGCTTTTCCTTGTCCTCCTGCTTGATGCCGATGCCTGTATCCTTGACTGCGACCCGGAGCATCACGCTGTCCGGCTCGTCCTGGAAACGCTCGCAAGAAACGGAGAAAGTCACCGTTCCCTGTTCCGTATATTTCACTGCATTGGTCAGGATGTTCGTGATGATCTGCTTGATGCGGACTTCATCACCGAAAAGCCGTTCCGGCATATTCCTGTCAAAGTCCAGTACGAGCATGAGGCCTTTCTCGGTTGCCCAAATCTGAATCATATTCACCAAATCATTGAGCACAGAGGCGAGATGATATTCCACGGGAATAATCTCGACCTTTCCGGCTTCGATTTTGGAAAAGTCGAGAATGTCATTGATAATTCCGAGCAACGTCTTTCCCGCAGCCTTTACATTCTCGGAATAAGACAGGATATGTCCATCTCTGCATTCCCGAAGGATCATCTCATTCATGCCAAGAACTGCGTTGATCGGCGTGCGGATTTCATGGGACATATTCGCCAGGAAATCGCTTTTTGCGCGAGATGCTTCTTCCGCAAGCGCTTTCGCCTCCATGAGCTCCGCGCTTGCACGGATTTTTACCTGGACATGGACCAGATAGAAGGCACCAAAAATGACGAGGAGCATCAGCAGGCCGAACACATAGACTACCAGAAGCTGGAGGCTCCCAATCCCCTCAGATACCTTCTCTTTCGGAACGAACCCGGCCACCAGATAATCCGTGCCCGGGACTTCTGCCTCAAACAGAAGCATTTCGCCCCATTCCGTCATGAAGGTATGGGCGGCCGCCACCGCAACCTCTCTTTCTTGGTGCATGGACCGGTAAAGCCTCCTCATCTCCTCGCTCTGCATAAACTGGGTATCCTCCGGCTCATTCTGCGCGAAGGGGACAAGGATATCACCGTCCCGGGTAATGACAAGCGCCTTTCCGATGTCATCATAACAACGGATGGAAAAACGCTCTGCAATCGTTTCAGGGGGAAACAGCCGATAAAGGACGTACCTGATATTTTCTCCATGAAATACCGGACAGGTAAACAGAAGCCCCTGCCCGGGAACGAAGGTAATGGCGCTTGTACCCCGAAAAGAAGCCTGTATGCCGTCATAAGTACGGAGGGACAGGCTGTCCCCGAAAACTGCCTGCCCATTGATGGAAAGCAGCCCTTGCTTTATTCCTGCATCATTGAGCAGCAGAGGCATGAGGCGATCCATCTCATCCGGGTTGGCTTCGATTTTCGAGGCAATGTAGCCGAGATTCTTCAACTCCGTCCCAAGGCTCTCCGCAACCTGACCTGCCAATGTCTCTGCCTGTCTTTTGGTCTGACTCTCGGTATAAAGAGTCAAAAGATTTCCTAACCGTTCCCGGAACATCGCCCCTACAAACAACAATACCAGAGCGAAGACGAGCATAGCGAGGACTGCAGTCCCCTTCCTCTTCAGAGAGGAAAAGCTACTCATATATCTCCACCCCCTCAACGAACCAGTCCATGCCGTAGAAAAGCTGGTGATCGCTGATGCGTTCCCCTTCCTCGCAACGAAGCCGCCCTTCATTGTCATAAATCGCGCCGGAAAACACATCCTGGTTCGTCATGATGCGCAACCGCTCCTCATTCACCAAATCAGCGGTTTGGGAGGTCACCAGAGGAGACGGTTTGTACAGCCTGACACCGCCCCTTGACATATCGAACCAGTATTCCCTGGACAAATTCGCCCTGCCGCTTGCATAGTCCCCCAGTACTTCCTCATAAACCACCTTCCAGTCGTACACCACCGATGTCAGGAAGCGATCGGAATATTCCTCATACAGATCGCCATAGCCGATGGAAAAAAGTCCCAGAGCCTCCGCCTCCCGTACGGCATACGGCTGGTCTGCATGATAGGAAATGACATCCGCTCCTCTGTCGGCCAACAGAGCGACACTTTTCCTCTCCTCTTCCTCGTCGCTCCAGCTTCCGGTAAAACAGACAATCAGCTTCGCGTTCGGATTTGCCAGGCGCATCCCCATCGCATA
Source organism: uncultured Veillonellaceae bacterium (assembly GCA_902773295.1). Lineage (GTDB taxonomy): Bacteria > Bacillota > Negativicutes > Selenomonadales > Selenomonadaceae > UBA3796. The sequence continues at coordinate 10,042 of CACYDT010000094.1, forward strand.
GGCATTGATGCCACGATTCGTCTGGGAATTCGGCATAGAGGCCACATAGCCCAGTATACCCGTCCGGCTGGCGGCTCCCGCCACGATTCCGGACAGATAACGTGCCTGGTACAGACGGGCAAAATAAGAAGTGCAGTTCTTCGCCTTTCCCTGTCTGGAAACACTGAAAAATGCGATGCTTGGATGCTTTGCAGCAATTTCGTCCACGTATTTCCCATAGCCGTAGCTCGTCAAATAGATGACATTCGCTCCCTCACGGATCATCCCATCGACGGCATCGCGCAAAACATCTTCCTTTTCCGGGACTTGCTCCCGCACGATAAGGGTGCAGCCACACTCATGACAGGCATCCAGAAGCCCGTTATAATGACTCTCGTTCCATCCCTTGTCTTCTTTCGAGCCAAGAAAAACCGCACCGGCAACAATCTTCCTGCTTTCGTTGGGAATCTGAAAACTCCGGATGACAACGACAATCGCAATGACAATGAGAAACACCAGCAGGACAGGAAGATCGCTCCCATCCCATTTCTTACTGATCAACTGCCACACCCTCCACATACCAGTCAAATGTATTCAGCATTGCATAATCCGACATAGATTCCCCGGCCTTGACGCGAAGCTTGCCCATATTGTCCGTGACGGGGCCATAAAACACGTCAAACTCACGGCTGCGCAATCTTGCATCGGCCTTTCGGACGGCGGTCTTCGTTTTCTCATCGACATGACCGGAAAAATCCGCAAGCCCAACGATTCCATCCTCCATGCTGAGCCATTTGTGGCTCCCATGGAATTTCCCCTGAAGGCAATCCAATATCTGCCTGCGGTAGTATACGTTCCAATTCCATACGCTGGCGGTCAGGCAGGTATCCGGGAATGCCTCGCCATTGTCCAGATTACAGCCTATGGTCCATATCCCCCGCGCTTCCGCTACCCTGTGCGGGGCAAGAGAATTGGTATGCAGTATGACGACATCGATGGGATGGCTGTCCAGCAGCGTCCGACATGCTTCTTCGGCAGGCACGTCTTCTGTCCATGAGCCGCAATAGCGCACATATACCCTGGCATCCGGACGGACGCTGCGCGCTCCCAATGCAAAGGCGTTGATGCCCCGGATTACTTCCGGAACGGGAAAAGAAGCCACATATCCGAGCGTTCCCGTCTTCGATTCCATGCCCGCCACGATGCCCGCAAGGTATCTTGCCTGATACATCCTGCCGAAATATGTGGAAAGATTGCTTCTGTATCCGACCCCCGTGGCATGGAGGAAATAGATGCCGGGATATTCCTCCGCAGCTTTTTTCATGTCATCGCCAAATTCAAAGGACACCGCAATGACAATCTTACATCCCTCTTCCAGAACCAGTCTGGAAATTTCCCGGAAGCAGTCACGTGGAACCCGCTCCCGGCAGATGATTTCCAGATTGAGTTCGTCCCTGAGAGATTGCAATGCCTCGTAATGTGCCTGACAATAATTCCGATCCTCACAGCTCCCGTTCAGAATCAGACCTACCTTCGTGGTCTTCGCAGTAATATCTGTATCCAAGCGGCTATCCTCGATCAGTAGGATTCCCGCAACAGCTGCGGCAAAGACCAGAAGCACCAGTACGGCCAGCACTCTCAACGGGATTCCCCCTCGCCATGGCTTTGGCTCCAGTCATGCAAAGAAGATTTCGGCGCGTAAACGACAGGCTCGATGAAATGTTCCACGCGGATGCCGTCATGAAGAGGCACCGCTTCCCACGCTTCCATAATCCTTTGCAGCACTTTCAGGAAATCTGCTTCTGAAAGCTCCGGAAGCAAGAAAAAGAACTGGTTCGGCTTGTTCTGCAGAATGATGTCGCTCTTTCGCAACGTTTCCTGCAAGCATTGTCCGAATTCTGCCGCTGCATCGCCCAAGCTGCCTGATTCCTCCCCCGACAGGATGAAGATTCCCTTGATGACACGACCGCCGTATCGCGCATAAAATCGCTGAACAAAACGGTAGATAAAGGAAAAATGATCCATCCCAAGAGCAAGGGCACCTCCCTTTTTGTTTCGCTCCTCGACAATCTTCGTAATGCGTGCAAACTCCTTCCGGATATCTTCCTCTTGGTCATGCCCTGTGCCTTCCTCCGGCTGATGAACTGCACAGCCGTGCTTTCCGTTCTGTTTTGCCCTGTACAATGCACCATCGGCCAGCAAAAACAGCGCCTCATAATCCCGCCCGTGTTCCGGCACCATCGCAGCGCCGACGGAAATGCCCAAGGGAATATCAAAGTCTTCCCCCATCAGTTTCTTCGCAGTTATGGCCAGTTCCTCGTTCAGTCTCTTGGACAGGGCTGCCACGGCTCTCTCCTCGTTCATGCCGCAGGCAAACATCAGGAACTCGTCGCCGCCGATCCGCGCCGTTACGTCCTGCGCCCTGGCATCGGCTTTGACGATATCCGAAAAGCCCTTCAGCAGGCAGTCGCCCATACTGTGCCCGTAAATGTCATTGACCAGCTTGAAATTGTCAAGATCCAGGATCATCAACGCACCGGCCTGCTCTGCGCAAAGCTTTTCCACTCGCTTGATTCCATCCGTCTTGTTCCATAGCCCCGTCAGTTTATCGATGGCGGCTTCTTCCGTCAGGGTTTCGATGGTTTTGGTGTTCAGGATAGCGTTACGGATGCGCCGGACGAGAATCTCCTTGTTGAACGGCTTGTGGACAAAATCGCAGGCACCTTCCTCCAAGCTGCGGTTTTCCGCTTCACTGTCCTTCACTCCGCTCAAAAATACGACGGGGGTTGAGCTGCGCCCGGTCTCCTCCTCCATCCGCCGCAATGCACGATACGTCTCAAAGCCATCCATTTCGGGCATCAATACATCCAAGAGAATCAAATCCGGCTTGTTTTTCTCCATGAATTTCAGCAAGGCACGGCCAGAGCGCAGACAGCTGACCCGCATGTTCTGTTCTCTCAATATGTTCTTCACGTTTGTCAGAATGAACGCCTCATCATCAACAACGACAATCCAGTCGTTCATCCCATTCTGCTCAGAAGTTGGGGCAGTCTCCGTCTCGAACGTTTCCAACAAGTTTTTCATCCCCTTCTATACTGGCGGACAGTAATATTTTCGAACATTATCCTCTTGTTTCTCTTCGCCAAAAAATACCGTTTTCCTGCTGGATTTGTTCACGTACCTGCAAACAAGCAAGATTGGGATTTCTCCCGGCAAAAGCAGTGCCGCAGCCAGGAAAAACCTGGTTGCGGCACCGCTCGCTCGTCCCATTCTTCTTCAGTTCAATTTTCTTGGGGCGATGCCGGCAAAGGTGTTGCTCCGTGCCGCCAGCAAAGTCAGCTTCTCATGCGTCAGGCACACATCCTCCTTACTATCCTCGTCCTCCAAAGCAACGATCCTTTTCTGTATCCTTTGCCACAGACGTTCCCGGAGACCGGGAAGCAAGCATTGTCTCACACCTTTCCTTTTAGCCTTCCGCACCAGCTTCCCCATGCTTTACGGGAAAATTCTTGCGTATAATCAATTCAATATCATTTCCTTTCACCGATACCCGAACGTCATCGGCAATATTGGCCACAATCGATTGTTCCAGCTCATCCAGCAGGGCATCCATATCTTCCCCCTCATCCTGCTCCTGTTCCAAATAATCGCGGTACTGATGCAAGGTCCACATCTGTATCTCAGCAAAAGTCGCACATCCCACAAGACGAGGGTCTTCCGACGACATGGCTCCTCCACGCCCCAGATAAAACAGGCTGCCTTCAATGAAATCCTTGATTTTTCCCATAATGCCCACAGATGCTTCATTGCGCTGGCGAGTAGAAGCGATAATCAAGTCCTGCTTTTTCTTGTAATCCATATCAGCGACAGCCAGAAGATGCAGCTCGCAGCTGCATTCTTCTGTGCTTTCCATCCAGAAATCGGCCTCAAAATCCTCCACAATGGATCTGACCATGCTCATGGTTTCCTCAGCCAGCAAGCGCGTTCGCCGCGAGTTCCGCTCATCAAATCCCATCGAAAGGCTGAAAGATTCCACTTCATCCAAAGCATCGGCCATGCCGCTGCCATTGCTGCTCACGATAACTTTATCGGTTTTCATGATATCACCCCGGAAAAAGCATTGAAAAAGCATTCTATGTCTGGTTATCATTCGACACGGCATACGGTTTTTCCTGCTGTTTCTGCAAAGAATAGATCCCCCCGGTCAAAACATCGTGATGGGATCGATATCAATTGCCACATCCGTTCTCAAATGAAGCCCTTCCTGACGCAGAAAATCCTGCACCGCAGGCAGATCCCCTGTCTTGATAAGGACAACAAAACGGAAGATACCGCGAAAATTGGCAATCATAGCAGGAGACGGTCCAATGGCCTGCTGCCATTCTTCCTCCTTAAGGAAATGATTCCGGAAACCCTCAACAAACCCTGCGGCATTCCCCCTGGCACGATTTTCCTCTCCATGGTGGAACACCAATTTCACCAGACGGCTGAACGGCGGATAAAAAAGCTGTCGGCGCATGACAATTTCCTGGCGGTAAAACCCCTCATAATCCTGGGCAATCCCGCAAGCAACCGCATAATGTCCCGGATTATAGCTCTGCACAATCACATGGCCGCGCCTCACCATTCCTCCATCCGAATGGCGTCCCGCCCTCCCTGCCGTCTGGGTAATGAGCATGAAGCACCGCTCTGCCGCCCGGAAATCCGGCATGTGCAGACTGGAATCCGCACTGATGATCCCAACAGCAGTAACCTTTGGGATGTCATGACCTTTCGCTACCATCTGCGTTCCCAGAAGAATGTCGTAATCACCCCGTCGAAATTTCTCCAAAATCTCCTGATGCGCGAATTTCGTCCCCGTCGTATCACGATCCATGCGAACAACTCTTGCTCCAGGTGCGAGAAGCTTCATCTCTTGCTCCAGTTTCTCCGTACCGGAACCGAAATACTTGATGTAGCGACTGCCGCACTTCGGGCAGACCGAAGGAACCTCTTCCTGGACATCGCAATGATGGCAGGCAAGCTTCTTGTTCTTATGATAGACCAATGGAAGGCCGCAAAACCGGCACTTGATCACTTCCCCGCAGGAACGGCACATGACAAAAGTAGAGAAGCCACGCCGGTTCAGCATGATGATGATCTGCTGATGATCCAAAAGTGTTTTCTCAATCAGCCGCTGCAATGCATGGGAAACAATATGCCTGTTTCCCTGTCGAAGTTCCTGCCGCATGTCAACACACGTCACCTCCGGCATAGGCATGTCCCCAATGCGCTTTTGCATGGAAAGCATCGTGATTTCCCCTCCCTTGGCTCGATGAAAGGTCTCCATGGAAGGCGTGGCGCTCCCCAAAACCAATGCAGAAGAATGGATTCTCGCAAGCTTCTCCGCCACCACCCGCGCATGGTAGCGAGGCGACTCATCCTGCTTGTAGGACATGTCCTGCTCCTCATCGAGAATGATGAGCCCGATATCCTCCGCCGGAGTGAACAGCGCCGAACGGGCTCCGATGATAATCCCGGCTCTTCCCTGACGCACCCGGAACACGGCATCATTGCGCTCTGCAAGAGACAAGCGGCTATGCATGACAATGATATCCTGCCGGAAATATGCCTTGAATGCAGCCACCAGCTGCCCCGTCAACGCAATCTCCGGCACCAAGACAATGACCTTCCTCCCCTTTTCCCTTGCCCTCACAGCTGCTTCGATATAAACCTGCGTCTTGCCACTGCCTGTAACGCCATACAACAAAAAACCTTGATATTCTCTCCTGTCCATACAGGAAAAGATCTCCTGCAATGCCGATTCCTGCTCTTTCGAAAGATCCACAGGAACCCGTTCCGGTGCCATTCCACGATAACTGTCCCTCAATACGCGGCGTTTTCGAATCTCCACAAGACCAGCCTCGCAAACAGCCTTCACGGTCGCAAGGGAAACTCCCTGTTCCTTCAATTCCATCATGGACTGCTCCGGCTTTTTTCCGAGAAGTTCCAAAAGATGGCGTCGAGCCCTATAGCGCCTCAAAGATTCCAGAAGCTCGTCTGTTGCATCCACTGCAAGCACAATATATGTTTCATACCGTTCTGCCACACGCCGCTCCGCTTCATACTCCTTCTCTATCAAATGGTGCCGGATCAACTGCTCCAATGCATCTTCCAACGAATCCTGCGGCAATTCCTTCCAAATAGCGCGCTTCGTCAATGGCCCTTTTCTCAGAAGCAGGTCATACAAACGGCGGCAGATATCCCTGCCGAAAAGTTCGTGATGCTCCTGCCCTTCCTTTGCAGCATAGCGCACGGAAATCTTCAGCCCGCTTTTGCCGGGCATGAAAAGACGCATCATCTCCGCCAGGGAACAAAGATAAAAATCGGAAAGCCATCCGGCCGCCTCAATCATCTCCGGCGTGAACCATGGCTCATCGTCCACAGCAGCCAGGATATCCTTGAGCTCCATCCCGACTTCGTTCTTTTCTGCCACGGACAGGACAAATCCTTCCACCTTCCTTCTTCCAAAGGGCACAAAAACACGCCAACCGATCCCGATGTGGGAGAGCATCTCCGGCACATGATAGGTATAAGCCTTTGCTATCTTCTTCACCGGTATGTTCACAAACACATCCGCTGTCAACATCTGTTCCTGCCTCCCAACACAGTCCACAATCCTTCACGGGAATCTTTGCCCTGTTCACAAATAAATATTTGTGAACAGTTCCATAGAAAAAGCTGCCGCAAAATGCAGCAGCCCCAGCTCCATGATATCCTTATGCGCGTTCAATATAATTTCCGGTACGCGTATCGATGCGAAGCACATCTCCTTCATTGACGAAGAGGGGAACGCGCACCTCATAGCCCGTCTCCACCTTCGCCATCTTCGTAGCACCTGTCGCCGTATTGCCCTTGACGCTCGGCTCGCACTCAACAACCTTGAGGCTGACGGAATTCGGCAGGGTAATGCCAATGATGCGCCCCTTGAAGGACTGGATGCTCACATCCATATTCTCCATGAGATAGTTCAACGCATCGCCAAGCTGCTCCTTCGTGAGCTCCGTCTGCTCATAACTCTCCGAATCCATAAAGGTGTACGCGCCATCAGCCTCATAAAGATACTGCATGCTGCGCGTATCCAGATGAGCCGCCGGCATCTTCTCATTCGGGTTGAACGTGCGCTCAACTACAGCGCCGGTCTCCACGTTCTTGATCTTCGTGCGCACGAAAGCGGCGCCCTTGCCCGGCTTCACATGCTGGAAGTCCACAATCTGCCAAACGCCCCCATCAATCTCAATCGTCAAGCCCGTACGGAAATCTGTACTTGAAATCATTTGCTTACGCCCTCCAAAATCTTCTTGTTTTTCAATTCACATCGGCATTTTCAGGAGCGCAACAAGCCTTATCGCATGAATTGATCTCGTAAGCTGGGGGATACCGCATCGCTCCGCCCTCACCCATGCGATATAGGCTCCTTACTGTCCTTTCAACTCAATCAACTGCTTGCTGCTCCTCGTCAGCGGCTCGCCTCCTGTCTCGGTCACCAGCACAGTATCCTCGATGCGCAGTCCGCCCCATCCGGGGATATAGACTCCCGGCTCGTCCGTGACAAGCATGCCCGGTTCAAGCTGTTCGCATTTGCTGTGCGGCGAAAGCCTCGGCTCCTCATGGATCTCCAGTCCCAAGCTATGCCCAAGACCATGCCCGAAATACTGCACCAAACCATCCCTCTCCAGGGAATCCCTGGCTACCTGATCCACCGACCGCCCGGAAACACCTGCGCGGATCGCTCCGAGTGCCGCAAGCTGTGCCTTCAGGACATTCCCGTAAATCTCGCGTTGCCTGCCATCCGCAGTTCCCATGCAGACGGTCCGCGTGATATCGGAATGGTACCCCTGATAAACAGCTCCGTAATCCATTGTAACAAATTCTCCCGCAACAATCAACTTTTCTGTTGCAATTCCATGAGGCAGGCTGCCACGCTCCCCCGATGCCACAATGGTCGTAAAAGACGGTTCCTCCGATCCGAGCTGCCTCATGCAGTTCTCCAGATGAGCCGCCACCTCAATCTCTGAAATCCCAGGCCTGAGAAATCCAAGGACATCCTCAAAGGCCCGGTCGGCAATCTCGCAGGCACGGCGAATGGAGGAAATCTCCTCTGCCTCCTTGACCTGGCGCAAAGCACCAAGATCCACTGCTTCCCGGAACCCAATGCCTTCCAAAAGACCGGCCATGCGCGCATAATCGTTGTAATAGAGCGCATCCCCTTCGAAACCCACGTTGCGGCATCCCAAGGATCTCAAGCATTCTGCTGCCTTTTTCCAAAGACCTTCCTCCTGCTTCACGACCTCGAAAAGCGGCGCCTGCTGTCCTGCCTGTTCCACATAACGGCTGTCCGTGACAAGCAGCGCCTTGCTCCCGGTGATGATGAGAACCGAATCATCTCCACGAAAGCCGCTGAAATAATGAAGATGCACGAGCTTGTTCACAAGAAGCGCATCCAGCTTTTTTTCCTCCAGAATTGCACGCAGGCGCTTCAATCGATCCGGAATCACTCTGCCACCCCCATCTTTAGAAGCGCCGCTTCCAGCGCAGCCAGATAGCTCTCGACGCCCAGCCCTGCCACCTGTCCCATGACCACCGGTGCAATGACCGAATGGTGCCGGAATTCCTCGCGTTTATGGATATTCGAAAGATGAACTTCAATCACCGGCACATCGATTCCTCCAATCGCATCCCGGAGGGCAATGCTGTAGTGGGTATAAGCCGCGGCATTGAGGATGATGAAATCATACTTTCCCTGCGCTTCCTGGATTGCATCCACCAATGCCCCCTCATGATTCGACTGGAAAAAATCAATGCCCACACCTGCCCGCTTCGCCCTTGCTTCCATGCGCCCGTTGATATCCGCCAGGGCAGTCCTCCCGTAGATCTCCGGCTCACGTGTCCCCAGAAGGTTCAGGTTCGGCCCGTGCAAAACCAATATATTCTTCAAAAACAACCCCCCTCAGCAATCTTGTCTAGTTTATTTCGCTACAGTTCCTAACGAATGGAAAAACCTTTCTCATCCGGCACAACATCCTGTCCTTCCAAGATAAGGCTCTTGACCTTGACAAACAGGTTCCCTTTCAGGATGCGTCCTGCAAGCTCATCCACAGCCTCCTGCTCCCCCTGCACCTCCATGGTCACCGTGCCGTCGCTCATATTTCGTACCCAGCCGGTAAGTCCCAGCTCCAGCGAATTCTGCTGCACGAAAAAACGAAATCCTACCCCTTGGACACGACCGCTGGCCTGCCCGAAATACCGTACCATACCCTAATCTCCTCCCTATCTGTATTTATCGACCAGTTCTACGCCAGGCAGCTGAAGCTCCCTGATGGCGCGATTGATTTCCCCTGCCATCATCTGCTTTGCCCGCCAGTCGCCATGCAGCCCATCCAGAGCGAGCTCCTCCGGTATCTCCTTCATATCCCGAAAAGCTGCAGCCGTGTCAATATGCGGCTGCGCACGGATATACTCATTGACCTCCCGGAAGGATGCGCCCCAATTCTCTGCGGTAGGCTCATCAAATATCTTCGCGATGCTCGCAGGATTGATGGGAGGCAATGTCATAAGAATCGGCTCTATATGATGCTGCCTGCATTTCTCCTGAATCTCCCGCAAGTCCCGAATGACATCTCCTGCCGGAATCCCGGCTCTCAGACTGTTCGTGCCACCCATGATCAAAAGGTATTTCAAACGGAACGGAAGGACATCCCTCTCGAACCGCTCCACCATATCCGCACTCGTGTTTCCGCTCATGGAAAGGTTGATTGTCCGAAAGTCCAGATAATGAGCATAACTGTACTCCAACTCCGACGGCGAGAAAGAGAGATGCCCGCCGCCATGGCTGATGCTGTCCCCATAAATACCGATGACCCAGGAATCCTCCGTACTCAAACGGATGTGCTCCGGATAGCTCCAAATGCCGACAGGCTTCCCTTTGGCATCCAGACCTCGCACCCGCCAATAATAATCTCCAATGCGCGGCTGTTCATCATAGAGATCCATCAGCCCTGTCTCCCTCGCATAAATCCGATACTTGGAAGGTTTTGCATCCTGAAGGTTTTCTGGATAACGGCATGTCACTTCCACCTCGAATTTCACCGCATCAGGATTGCCGATAAAAGCATACACAGGGTAAAGCATAGGAGCACCGTTTTCACTGGCCGGAACCGGCAAGGCAACAGGCGCATCATGCTCGCATACCGCCTGCTCCATGATCAGCCTCTTGGGCTTGGAAAACCTCGATATGACCTCGCCATCAAAATCAATGCCCCTGACGCGCCAATAAATGTCCTTGCCTTCACCTGCAGCGAGATCATCTTCCTTGACCATCTTCCCTCTGGTATGGACGAAAGCATCATGATAGATCACCCGACGCATTTCCTTGCCCATGGGATCTTCCACGAAAATCTCCAGTTCATAGCGCACGGCATCCAGATTCTTCTCCCACTGGATGAGCACGACCTTCTGCTCTTCCAGCCCCATCTCCCTCCACACAGCCTTCGCCAAGGAAAGGACGAAATCCCCCTTCATCCACACAGCAAAAGCCAGAGCCGCAAACAACGTCAAAATCCCTGCCGCCCACCAATGACTCCTCCTGCTTATCTTGATCATACCAGCGTCCTCAACGAGCAAGCGGCACACCGTCCAATACCTTTTCCACCAGCGCATCACCATCATAGCGAAGCTTCAAGGAAAAAAAGCTTCGGTTCTCTTCCAACAGATGAAAAAAAATCTTGTCACCCTCCCATATCGGCAAATCATACACCCGATCCTTCCGCACCCATTCCAGAACGCCTTCCCTGCATTCCGTGAGATTTCCTTCAAATCGATCTGATGTATAGAGGAACATATATTCCGTCTGCCATGCATCCGACCGGAAAGTGACAATGCCCCGCAGTTGATAGGAAAGAAGCGTAAGACCCGTTTCCTCCTTTGCTTCCCTGAGCAGACACTCCTCGGGAGATTCATCCGGCTCAAAATGCCCTCCGATGCCAACCCATTTGTCTTTGTTGATGTCATGGGCTTTCTTTACGCGATGCATCATCAGATAGCAGCCGTCTTTCTCCACATAGCAGAGCGTCGTAAGATTACTTTTCGGCATGAAGTCTCACCTGGCTGACCATGGACTTGGCAATCTCCCGTTCCAGCTGTGTATGGGGACGGCTGCAGATACGGCGCACGTCCATGCGGAATTCTTCGAACACCCTGGGAAGATCCTTCTCGTCAAACAGGATTTCGCCCTTGACATTATCCACGAAGCGATGAGTAAAGTCCTCCCATCCTTCCTCCGCCATAGAGCGGATCTTTTCCTCCACCTCATCCCTGCTCTTTCCTGCATTGCGCATCCCCATCCAGAAGTCTTCCAGTTTCTGACGATAACGGATGAATTCCGCAAAATGATGCAGCCGTGACTCCTCCTCATCAGAAATATACCCCTCCGTCGTCGGGTCATAGGCACTCGACTTCTTCGGATGAAGAACAAGATACAAATGCATACAGGCATAGCCAAATTCCGTTTCAAAGGTCACACAAATCAACCCCTTCCTATACTCGTGAGCAGGAAAATTTACCTGCCCACGGTATATGCAGAGACCGTAAAAGCTTTGCCTACGGCAAATTTCAACGGTCTC
>CACYDT010000095.1 GCA_902773295.1 uncultured Veillonellaceae bacterium
CTTTTCGCGGGCATCGAACCCGCTCAAAGCACCCGCCTTATATCCCCAGACCTAAAGGACGGGGTTTTACGGCGGTCTGGATAACACAGTTGCGCTGTGAAAGCCATACCCCCTGTCCATATCAGCAGATCCGCGGCACGAGATTCCCCAGGGGCATATCCACGACGCGAATACCGCCAATGCCGGTTTTGAGGCCCACCTGCCCCGGAGCATCGGAGACCACCTCCCCAATGGTGCGCGCCTCCCTGCCATAGGGATTCATCCGCATGGCCGCGAGGACCGCTTCCTCCTTTTCCGTGGGAACAAATGCCACGACTTTTCCCTCATTGGCAAGCTCCAACGGGTCAAAGCCAAGGATATCGCAGATTCCCCGGACCTCCGGGCGGATGGGAAGGGCATCCTCGTGGATGAGAATCCCCACCCGGGAAGCAACCGCAATCTCATTGAGAACAGCCGCCACCCCGCCACGGGTCGGGTCGCGCAGCGCAGGAATATCCGGTGCGGCCCGCAACATTGATGCCACGAGCTTGTTCAGCGGAGCACAGTCCGTCCGCAAAAAAGAAGGAAGTTCCAGCCCGTGGCGCCCTGCCAGAATCACAGCGGCATGGTCACCGATATAACCGGAAAGAATGACCTTCATGCCCGGGCGAACTTCCCCGGGAGAAATCCGCACTCCCGGGATGAGATCCCCGATTCCCGCCGTATTGATGAAAATGCCATCGGCCTTTCCTTTCTCCACGACCTTCGTATCGCCGGTGACGACAGAAACCCCTGCCTCTTCCGCCATCTGGCGCATCGTGTGAACGATGGTCCTGAACTCAGAGATACGGAATCCTTCCTCAAGAATGAACCCCACAGAGAGAAACCGCGGAACAGCGCCGGTCATGGCGAGGTCATTCACCGTGCCGCAAACGGCAAGCTTGCCGATATTCCCCCCGGGGAAAGAATGGGGATCCACCACATAGGAATCCGTCGTAAACGCCAGCTGCCCACTCATGCTGACCGCTGCCCCATCATGAAGCTTGTTCAGGAAAGAATTCCCGAACTCCGGCAATATGACCGAATCCATAAGCTCGCGGCTCATCTTCCCGCCTGCCCCATGGGCGAGGGTAATGTGGTCCCTCATCACAGCATCCTCCCTCCAAACTTCTTCCTCATTGTCCAAACCGGAACTTCCCCTGCCCGTATTTGTACCATGCCGCGCATACCCCCTCCACAGATACCATGCAGGGACCCACCGCATGCGTCGGCAGGCAGGCCTTGCCAAAAAGAGGGCACTCGCGGGGCGTCACAATCCCCCGCAAAACCTCCCCGCAGCGGCAGGCAGATTTCCTCTGCCGCGAAGGCACAACGATGGGAAGAACCGCCTCGATGTCAAAACGTTCCTGCTCCTTCCTCATCTGCAATCCGGAGAGCGGGATTGTCCCAATGCCTCTCCATTCCGCATCCACAGGCTCGTAGACATGCTCCAGAATCTCCCTGGAATGCGGGTTGCCCTCCGTGCGGACGACACTTCCGTACTCGTTCTCAATACGCGCTTCCCCCGCCGTCACCTGACGGCACAAACGGCAGAGCGCGCGAAGAAGCTCCAATGGGCCAAACCCCGCCACAACGCCGGGCAGATGATATTCCTCCGCCACAAAGCGGAAGACTTCCGTCCCCGTCACCACCGCCACATGACCGGGAAGGAGAAAGCCGTCCACATGAACTTCCGGATCGCTCATGAGCATGCGAAGAGCCGGAGGCACGAGTTTCTGGGCGGAAAGCATATAGAGATTCCCGATTCCCTGCCGCCCTGCTTCCAGCACGGTTGCCGCTGCCGTTGGCGCTGTCGTCTCAAATCCCACGGCCAGGAACACAACCTTCTTGCCCGGATTCTCCCGCGCCACCTGCAAACTGTCCAGAGGGGAATAGACAATGCGGATATCCGCCCCCGCAGCCTGCTCCTCCCCCAGGCTGGACGACGAGCCGGGAACCTTGAGCATATCGCCAAAAGTCACGAGAATGACATCTTCCCGTCTCGCATAGGCAATCGCCCTGTCCATGTAGCTATCCGGTGTCACACATACGGGGCAGCCGGGGCCGGACACGAGCTCCACCGCCTCCGGCAAGACCTGCCGAAGCCCCGCACGGAAAATGGACACCGTATGCGTTCCGCAGACCTCCATGAAGCGATGCTTCCTCTTCCATCCACGGCTGAGTCCCGCAATTTCATCCAGAAGCTCCTGTGCGGCCTTTTGTTCCGCTTCTGTCACATCGATGCCTCCCCTCACCACAATCTCTGTTTCAGCTCATCCTGCAAAACACCCGGATAGTTCCGCTGGATCCTTTCAAGCAGCCTATGCCAGTATTTTTTCACATGCTTCGTGGCGAAATAATCCACATAATACACGATGGGAATATGTGCATGTGTCCCAATGTTATCCACGATACGCACTGTGAACCCGCCATCTTCCGACAGGCGTTGGAGCATGATGTTCCCGCACTCGGCATCCCGCATGATCACCCTCTCACGGAAAAGCATCTCGCGCAATCTGGAAAGGATATCCTCCGTATCCGGGAACCCCATGCCCCGCTCTGTACTTCCGTTGAAAATTTCCGCCAACGTCTTGCTCGACTGCCCGTCATAATCCACGACACGCTCGAACACATATCCCATGCCCTTGTCCGTCTCCACCGTGCCATAGTAGGCAGGGAGAAGCTTTGATGGCAGCCCTCGCCTCCGTCGGCTGCGCCGGTATTCCATTTCCTTCATCAAATCATAATCCGGCATCCGGAAAACAACCTTCACGCACCTGGAAGAATCCCTGGGATCGATATAGGCTGCCTTGTGGACTCCGTGCCCAAGGAACAAGTCCTCCCGAAGCACCAGAGGCTCCCCTTTCCCTTCCAGCTCCTTCATCCCATCACCTCATCATAGCACCGTCCGCGGTGCACCGTTCATCTCCGCCAGCAGGGCATTGGTCTCCTCGGCAGATCTCTCATCCACAATCTGCATGGCAAACCCCGCATGGACCAGGACGAAATCCCCCACCTTAGCCTCCGGCAGCAGCATGAGGCTCACATCGCGAATCACTCCCGAAAGCTCCACTCTGCCCAAGGCATCCTTAATCGCAATCACTTTCGCAGGCACTGCAAGGCACATGTCCATCCCTCCAGCCAATCTCGTTTTTCACTGCTTCCTCTGCCACGACCGTAAGCTCCGGCGCTGCGGCGCTTTCCTTCGCCGCAGGTGTCACACCCCATGCCGCAAGCTCCTTCAGCGCCATCTCTGCCATCCGCGGCAGGAGATCCTTCATTCGGGGGCTTAACCCCACTCCTGCTCCCAAGTCCCATGGCTGTGCGCCAATGACCACCACACGGGGAATCTTCCTGCCCGTCACGGAAAGCAGCGCCAATACATCCTGAATCCCGACCTCATGGGCAGAAAGCTTATCCTGGAAATGAGCCATGACCTCATCGTCCTCAAACCGGAATACCGTTCCCGGCTCTGCCCCCCCGTTGATGGAATCAATGACAAGAAGATTCTTTGTCCCCGTCACATACTGAGTGAGCTCGATTCCCAGAGTCCCACCATCCACAAGCCGGACCTCTTCCGGGAATTCATACCGGGCATCCAGGTATTCCACCACGCGGACGCCAAAGCCCTCGTCCCGCAAAATGACATTGCCCACGCCAAGAACCGTAATATCTGCCGGATAAAGCACATCCGCCATAGTCCCTGCGCCTCCTATCTGTTCTGCTTCTCTTCCACCCGCTGCCGCAGCCATTCGCACCACGGCTCAATGCCCTGACCTGTCGTACAGGAGGTCTCAAGAATCGTCATGCCGGGATGAAGCGCAGAAATATCTTCCCTGGCCGACTCCATGTCGAAATTGCAGTAAGGCAGAATGTCCACCTTGTTCAGGATGGCAACCGCAGATTCCTTGAAGATCAAAGGATACTTCAAGGGCTTGTCATCCCCCTCGGTGACGGAAAGCACCACGCCCTTGTCATCTTCCCCAACGTCAAACTCCGCAGGACAGACGAGGTTCCCCACATTTTCCACGATGAGGAGATCCAATGCGGCCAGATCCATCTTCCTTGCCACCTTCTGCACCATAGCCGCATCGAGATGGCAACCGCCGCTGGTATTGATCTGGATCACCGGCACATCATGCTTCGCGATGCGATCCGCATCCTTGCTGGTAAAGAGATCGCCCTCAATCACCGCCATCCTCAGCTCCCCTTTGAGCTTCTCCATGGTCTTTTCCAATACCGATGTCTTGCCGGAACCGGGAGAACCCATGAGATTGATGACATAGACCCCGTTGTCCGCAAACATCGCCCGGTTCTCTGCCGCCATGCGGTCATTTTCCCCCAGAATGTTCTTCCTAACCTGGATTTCCACCGTTCAATCCACCTCCAAATACTCCACCTGCATCTCCCTGCCCGAGAGGAGCGTGAGCACGCCATCCTTGCACTCCGGACACCGGAAATCATAATGCCCTATGTGAAACTCCTTGCCGCATTTGTTGCACTTCCCCTGCAAAGGCACCTTCCTGATCGCAAGCTCTGCCTCCGAAGCCATCGTCCCCTTCGCAATCATATGGAAAGAAAATTCCAGGGCATCGGTCTCCACACCGGACATCTCCCCAAGGAGCAGTCCGATCTCCTGAATCTTCTTTGCCCGGTTCTTTTCCGCATAATCAAGGGCAATGTTCAGGATGCCCTCCGCAATTGCCATTTCATGCATATCTGCCTCATCCTTCGCTCCCGGCACCCGTTACGAAGAAAAGGACTGCCGCACAGCGGCAGCCCTCCATTCTTACAGGGATGCTTCAATGTCATGCTTGCCGAGCGCCCCAAGAATATCCATGAGCTTTGTCTTGGCAGGACTATACTCTACCGTCGTCTCACCATCATGGACATGAATATGCACATGAAACACCCCCGGCAGTCCCAAAAGGGATTTCTCTACCTCTTTCACATTGGTCTCTGTATAACCTTTCGCCGTGAAATGCAGGCGAGCATTGCCATTCATCTCGCCGCAGCCACATTCCTTGCACACAAATGATTCCCCCCGTTACTTCAATGTACCGTCCAGATGCCCTGCGTCCCTCGGCTCATGCGCCAGGATCTTGCTTCCTGCAAACATGCTGGAAACCTCGCTCTCGCCCTCCATGAACTCTGCGCGGATGACCATGTAGACATGGCCAAAGGCGAAGAGGAGGATGCCCCATGCCACATAATGATGGATCAGATGAGCCATGTATTCTCCTCCAAGCAAGGGAATGACCCATCCGAAGAGAATGCCGCCAATCCCGTTGATGTTCGTCATATAGTAGATGGCAAAGCCGGTCAGCATCTCGATGAACACCAGCACATACAGGAATGTATAGGAACAGCGGGCAAGCGGATTCCTGAGGTAGGAGGCATGCTCATGCTTCAAGAACATGTAGTGGAGCATCACATCCACCACATTTCTGTAGAAGTAGCCCTTCCAAACATGCGAGAACAGGCGATCCCCCGGATTCACAATGAATCCGTAAATCCTCAGGATAAAGGATGCGCTGAAAATGTAGGCTGCGAGAAAGTGGATATTGCGGATATTGTCCACCATCATGCCGCTATACGTCGGGTCCACTGCAAAGATGAACCAAGGGTTCGTAATCAGGAGACCGGTAACGAAGAGCGTCAGAATGCAGACAACCATGATCCAATGAAAGATTCGCAACCAAGGGCTGAAGAGGTAATATATCTTGCGAGTTACTTCTTTCATAGCACAGTTCCTTTCTACTTCTCCACCCTCGTCCCCGAATAGGGATCCGTGGTAATGACGGTAATGCGCTCTCCCTTGGCATTATACATATGCGTCGCACAGGCCATGCAGGGATCGAAGGAGCGGATCACCTTGGCAATTTCCAACGGCTTATCGGGAATCTGCACATGAGTGTCCATCATGGCAAGTTCATAGGCACCGTATCCTGCCTTCGAATCGCGCGGGCAGGAATTCCACGTCGTCGGAACCACGCACTGGTAGTTGTTGGTCTTGCCATCTTTGATGTCGATCCAATGGGAGAGCGCACCGCGAGGCGCCTCGTAGATACCGACCCCCTGGCACTCCTTCGGCCAGTTCTTGGGGTTCCACATCTCCATGTTCGCGACATTCGTATCACCGGAACGGATGTTGGCAATGAGCTTGTCGAAGAAAAATTTGTTGATCTCCGCATGGAGCTGGCAATCGAGCGCCCTGACCGCCGTGCGGCCCACCATGGTCGGGAGCCAGGCTTCCGGTGCAAGCCCCAGGAGATTCGAGACTGCTGCAATCTGATCCAGCATCATCTTCTCCGCCCAGGTCATGTCAGGCAACAGCCCTTTCTGGGCTTTCGTATAGATGATAATGTAGCGGGCCAAAGGACCGACCTCGCAGACCTTCCCCTTCCATTTCGGCGTCTTGAGCCAGGAATACTTCCCTCTTTCGTTGAGGGACTGCCACTCGGTTGCTGTCCCTTCCTTCGGGCCTGTGAACTTGGGCTCGGTGATGCCCTCCCAAGGATGGATCTCGTCGTTATCGTTCTGGGGATAGTTATACCAGGAATGCTCCACGCTCTCCGTGAAGACCTTGGGATCCGCCAAATCTTCTGCCGTAATCTCCGTGAACTTCGCATTGGCGGCGCCCTGGCCAAAGTTCTCTACCACGCCGTTGCAGCGGATCAGGAGGTTCTTGAAGAAGCCGCCGCCTCCCTTGGTACTCGTCCCGGCATACTCCTCTATGGGATAGGCACCATACGCCAGCACGCGGGTCTTGGCAAGGCCGCCGCCATCCACGCGTCCTGCCTTTACATAAGCGGTGCCCACTGCCAGAAGATCCGGCAGGTAATAGAAATTCACAAGGGTGCGCCCCATGTTGATGGCCCTGTCCACAATATCCAGACGTGCCGTATTGATGGGAGCATTGCCATCGTCCAGAGAAATGGAACAGGGCATGCCGCCCACCACATAATGGGGATGCGGGTTCTTGCCGCCAAAAATCACATGAGGCGCCACAAGTTCCCTCTGCTTGTCCAGCATTTCAAGGTAATGAGCCACTGCCAGGAGGTGAACCTCCGGCGGCAGCAATTTATAATCCGGATGATCCCACCACTGGGCGGCAAAGATGCCCAGCTGGCCGCTCTCCACAATCGCCTTCACTTTGTCCTTGACGGCAGCGAAATACTGTGGCGTTGCCGCAGGGAAGTCATGGGGATACGCTTCCGTCTCCAGACCGGAAGACGGCCCTTTCAACGGGAGCCGATAGGCATTCAGGATCGTGGTCTGCAGATTTGCCGTAGCAACGGGATCTGCCGCGAGGGCATCCACCGGGCTCACCCAATCCAACGCATGCAAATGGTAGAAATGCACCAGATGATCCTGCACCGTAAGCGTGGCAGCCATGATATTGCGGATGTAGTTCGCATTCTTGGGAATCTTGATGCTCAAGGCATCCTCCACCGCCCGCACCGATGCCAGAGCATGCGCCGTGGTGCAGACACCGCAGATGCGCTGGATATAGGCCCAGACATCCCGCGGATCCCGATCCTTCATGATGAGTTCCAGCCCACGCCAGGCCGTGCCGCTGGAAAGGGCATCCGTCACCTTGCCGGAGCCTTCATCCACCTGCACTTCAACACGCAGATGGCCTTCAATTCTCGTAATCGGATCTACTACTACATGTCTCATTTATTCACCTGCTCCCCATGTTTCTTCGCCTCGATCTTATCACGCTGATTCTTCTGGACAATGCTCATCGCGCCATGAGCCATAACGCCAACAGCCGTGACAGCGGCGGCGACGGCACCGATCTTGTCCACATTGCCGAACGGGCCGTAATCCGGCATGCGCGCCGTCAGGGGATCCTCATCCCAGAAATGGGCACTGGAACAGCCGATGCAAGGCGCGCCGGACTGGATGGGGTAGCTCATTCCCTGGAACCAGCGCAGATTTCCGCAGGAATTGTATGTCTCCGGCCCGCGGCACCCCAGCTTGTAAAGGCACCAGCCGGCCTTCGCCCCGGCATCGTCGAAATGCTCGGCGAACATGCCTGCATCGAAGAAGGGGCGGCGATAGCAGGTATCATGGATGCGGTTCCCGTAGAACTGTTTGGGCCGGCCATCGTGATCCAGGGACGGAACCTTGTTGAAGAGCGCCAGATGCATGATGACGCCCGTCATGACCTCCGGAATCGGCGGGCATCCCGGAACATTGATGATCGGCGACCTTCCGACAAATGAACCGATCCCGCTGGAACCTGTCGGGTTCGGCTTTGCCGCCTGAATCCCGCCATAGGCTGCGCAGCTGCCATAGGCGATGATGGCAAGGGCATTCGAAGCTGCATGCTTCAAAAGATGCGTAAAGGTATGCCCGCCGGACATGCAGTAGACCCCGTTGTCCTTCGTGCACACAGCGCCTTCCACAGCCAGAATATACTGCCCTTTGTATTTTTGGATGGTTTCCTCAAGATGCGCCTCGAAAGGTGCGCCACAGGCCGCGCTCAAAAGATGGTCATACTCCAGGGCAATCTCATTGAGCACCAGGTCGGATGCCAGCGGAGCCCCGGAACGAATAAAGGATTCATCGCATCCTGTGCATTCATGCCCATGAATCCAGACTACCACCGGAAGCGGTTTCTTCTCGGCAGCTTCGACGACTTTCGATACCATGTCCGTGCTAAGCCCCATGATTGACGTAAGCGCCACGCATCCTTTGAGAAAACTGCGACGGCTCATGCCTTTCCTGAGATAGTACTCCCACATACTCTCCCGTTTGTCCACGTTTTTACCCCCTTATTCAGTATGAAGATTCCAATACGGCATGGATCTCTCTTAACATACGATGAATTGCCTGTACACAGACAGACAATTATAAAGTTACTTAATTCTATATTATTTCGCCAAGGAACTTATTTTCCCTGCCCCATAAAATAAATTTCTTCTCTCCAAAAAAATACTTGAAATCTTCCCTGCATTATAGTATAATATTTCTTGTTTGATTCACGGGGACGTAGCTCAGCTGGGAGAGCACCAGGTTCGCAATCTGGGGGTCGAGGGTTCAATCCCCTTCGTCTCCACCATTGACGCATACAATTCAGGATGTGTATCCTGAATTTCCAAGACAAAGGACATCCAAACGGTTTGGATGTCCTTTTTTTCATGAACAGTTCCTAATGCCTTAAAAGCCCCTTGGAGAGAGACAGACACCGTTGTTCCTCCCATTTGGTGCCGTATCCACTTGCACTGCCCCAAAAGGAGCAACGCAGGCTTCCACGGCACGAAAAATCTTTATTCAAGATCGCGCATATCATCCGACGGAGAATCGTGTTCGTGAGTTGATGCCTGTTGCTATACCGTGCTTGCGTAGAACGCAAGAATGGCAGAACGTCCTATAGAAACGCATTGGCGCAATCGGAACGACGGCTCATCCACCGCCATTCCGTAACCGTATGCGAAGCCTTTCGGCCATTTCTGCATTTCTTCAAATTATATGCAGCTTCACACTTCATCTGCACCTGAAGCGGATTCCCTCAGATCTCTGTCCCTCTCCAAAGGGCTGGGAGCAGTTTTGCCTGTCCGCCAGCCTTGCACCTCTATTTTTTCTCCATCAATTCCTCCAGGATAAAACGGTTCTCTCCTGCAAGTTCGAACTTCGGCGTGTAGTCCACCTGCGTTTGGATCAAAGCCTCGTCAATCTTGATGGACACTTCATCCGCACGGCGGTTGAGTTCCTTCACCATGGCGCGCACCTTATTGCGGTCATAGTCGATGGTCATGATGCGATCAATGTCATAGCAATAGGATGTCTGATTGCCATCGTTGTTGAAGACATAGCCGCGCCCCTTGCCCTTCTGCAGTTCATGGGAGCTTTTGCGGTTGGCAAGCTCCCGGAGCATGGTGAGGAATGCCCGACGGCTCTTGTTGCCGTCCACCGCTGCATCGAGATTGAACTCCATACCTGCCTTGGCCTTGCCGATGGCCAGCCCCAGCCGCTCCTTCTCCTCCATGAGTTCCTGCCAAATGGCAAGAAGCCGCCCCACTTCAAAGCCCTCCTCGTCCTTGCAGCTGACATCCACCATGTCATCCGGCTGTCCTGCCAAAGCCTTGCTGCGAAGGTGCTTCTCCGTGACAGTCATCACATTGTCCTCGTCAGACAGATAGCTGGTAACGTACGCCATCAGCTCGCCGATTTTATTCTGTGCCTGGAATGCTTCCTTCAAGTTCATATCTTACACCCCTTATCTTATACTAGTGTATTGTATCGAAGATATTTGCACCAACAGCATCCATAATACAAAAGTAGATGTGTCAACCTGAAATGACCGCTATTGAAACACGCCCCTTATTCACACTGTTTTTTCGTACTCTGCGATGGAACACGCATGCTTCCGGGAATTCCTGTCATAGCTGATGCCTACCGCCAGAATCTTTCCCACATAGCCTTCCAATGCCCTGCCATAGGCTCGCTCCCTGATTTGCTGAATAGCTGCGGCAACGCCTTTATCCCACTTGAGTTCCAACACCAAGGCAGGAAGATCCATGTACTTTGGACGGGGAAGAAACACCATGTCTGCGTATCCCTTGCCTGTAGGGAACTCCCGAAGGATGACGTATTTTTGCCTTGCGCTGTAAAACGCAAGGGAGAGCGTATAGGCCAGGGCATTTTCATCATTGTACTGCAAATGGCTCGTTTCCATATGGGCATCTTCGATGCCCCGTGCCACAGCAGCCTCATCCTGCGACAACACTGCCCGCAAAAGCTGCTCCGACTGTTTGAGGGCACGGGCAACAATATCCCAGTCAGCCACAGTGATGGCATTGTAATATTCCTGCATAATCTCCTGATTGGGAATGAAGACCTCTCCCGCGGAGTGCCGGTATCCCAAATACCCGAGGTGAACCAGAAGTGTCATCACGTCATCTGCGGATTGAAAGGTCATCATGTCGTTGCAGAAGGTTTTCGTATTGACGGACAGGCATTCTCCTGCAAGAAGCCTTATGATTGAATCCCTCAACCCATCGAAATTCATCGTGATATAGATTTTGAGTGCCTCGTAAGTTTCCGTCTGGTTCCAATAGGTATCGAACTTGCCGGAGGATACAGCCCGCACGACAGAATGCGGATTATAAACTTCCCCCACTCCCTCGAAAGAGTATCCGTCATACCATCGCCTGCACTCCTCATAGCTGCGAGAGTACCGTTCGCATAAAGACTTGACCTCTTTGCTGGTAAACCCGACATAGGGAGCAAGCTCCAGCGGGTCTTCCATCGAGAACTCCCAGAACATATTCAGTGCGGAATGTGTACCGTATTTTTTGATGGGCAGGATGCCTGTCATGTAGACCAACGCCAGATAGGGCTTGTCCTTCAGCCACATGCGAAGAAAATCCAGATATCGGCGCTGCGCATCTTCCCGCTCTTTATACTCGCGGAAGATGCAATCCCATTCGTCAATGACAACAATAAAGGAGCGATTGGTATTTCTATGGACATCGGACATGGTCCTTGGAAGATTGTCCGTATCAAAATAACGATAGTCCGGATATTCTTCCAGCAAATCCCATAACAGCGATTTCTGCAAGAGTCCCAACATTTCGTCCATGTTTTTCGTGCTGCTCAAAAAGTCCTGCATATTAATCTGGATGACATCGTACCGATTGCAATGCCCTCCGAAGTTCCCATGCCCTGCAATGGCAAGTCCCCGGAACGTCCTTTTCGCATCCACCGTCCGGTCATAGTAGGCAGCAACCATACTTGCCGCCATGGACTTCCCAAAGCGGCGCGGGCGGCTCACGCAAAGATATTTCCTGCTCGTTTTCAGGACACGGTTGGTGTATTCCAGCAGTCCCGTCTTATCCACATAGATTTCCGACCGCACGGCCTGACGGAACAGCTCATCTCCCGGGTTCAGATAAATCCCCATGGGGTATCCCCTGCCTCTCATCGTCCTTTCCTGCTTATGGAAGCCGATACCTGCATCAGGGACTTGGCGGGTCTGTTTCCGTCCGTGCTGCCTCGTCCCCCTCCACGGCTCCCTTCCAATCCACCAGCCCGCCGAATTCATAGACGTACTTGTAGCCGTAGCCTGCCAGCAACTCTGCGGAGTCTTCCGAACGCCGTCCCGTCCAGCAGTAGAGAAGCAATGTGGAATCCTTGTCAGGGATGGCGTCAAGCCTGCCCTCCCTGATATCCTCGATGGGAACCAGAATCGCCCCCACGATATGTTTTTTCTCATACTCGTCCCTGTTGCGCACATCCACAACAATGACACTTTTGTCGGCCTTCATCATTTCTGCGGCTTGCTCATGGCTGATATGCCGGTATCCCTTGCCGCATCCCGTGAAAAGCGATGTGATGAAAACGGCTGCAGCAAGAACGGCTGCGCTCTTCTTCCGTAAGTATTTTTTCATGTCCTGTGCCTCTGTTCTTCATGCTTTCTGCTCTCCGGAGGAGGCTGACTTGAGAACTCTTGTCAAGGTTTCTGCCATTTTGGTGACATCAATGGGCTTTGCAATATGGTCATCCATGCCCGCATCTTTTGCCGCCTGCACATCCTCCGAGAAGGCGTTGGCCGTCATGGCGATGATGGGGATAGCTGCAAGCGCCGGATTGGGCAGCGCACGAATGGCCTTGGATGCGTCATAGCCGTTCATGACAGGCATCTGGATGTCCATGAGAACCGCCTGGTACTCCCCGGGCTTCGCTGCGGCCACCTTGTCCACGGCGATTTTCCCGTTTTCTGCCGTCTCCACCTGGAATCCGAATTCCGTGAGAATCATGGTGGCAATTTCGCGGTTCATGTCGATGTCCTCCACGAGAAGCAGGCGCATCTTCGTGAAGTCGAGGCCCTGGCCTGCATCTTTGCCATTCTCCTCCGTTTCCTCGGGCACATTCTCCGCAAGAGGAAACGCGACGTTGATAATGAATTCCGTTCCCTTCTCCGGAGCGGTCTTCACGCGGATGGTGCCGCCCATGAGGTCCACGATGCTCTTGGTGATGGACATGCCAAGCCCTGTCCCCTGGATATTGCTGGCGGTGCGCTCTCTCGTATATGCTTCGAATACCGTGGCAGCGAACTCCTTGCTCATGCCCATGCCCGTATCCTTGACCCGAAATTCGTAAGAAGCGAGATTCCCCGTTTTCCCCATCTGCCGCAGGCTGACCGTGATGCTTCCGCCCTCCGGCGTGAACTTGTAGGCATTGCTGACCAGGTTCAGGAGGATGCGGTTCAGCCGTTTCGTATCGCACATCACCCACGTATCTGTCACCTGCTCCGTATCCACCCGATAGCGGAGTTTCTTGCCCTCCATCTGCGTGACGAAAAGATCGTAGACATCCCCCATGGCCTTTGCGAGATCCGATGCCGCAATCTCCAATTCCATTTTGCCGTTCTCGATGCGGCTCATGTCCAGGATATCATTGATAAGAGCCAGAAGATGTCCGCTGGATGCCTCAATCTTGCTGAGATAGTCCAATGCTTTGGGCGATAGCCCGGGTTCTTTCCTCAAAAGCTCGGCATAACCGACGATGGCGTTCATGGGAGTCCTGATATCATGACTCATGTTGAAGAAGAAGGTACTCTTGGCTTTGTTGCTCTTCTCTGCCGCAGCCTTTTCCACTTCCAGGCTCTTTTCCCTCTGCATCATGGAGTTGTAGATGTTGAGCATGATGAACAGGGCAACCAGGATGACCAGCATCTGCCTCACGTTGTGCCCCGTCAGGGATTTGTCCACGAAATCCATCTGCTTTTCCAGATA
The DNA here is from genome assembly GCA_902773295.1 of uncultured Veillonellaceae bacterium. GTDB lineage: Bacteria > Bacillota > Negativicutes > Selenomonadales > Selenomonadaceae > UBA3796. Next base: position 13,770 of record CACYDT010000095.1, read on the forward strand.
GAAGTTTGCGTCAGCCTGATCTTCTGCGTCAAGGACAATGTCATGGCTTCCAAGTTCATCCACATAGTATCTGCTGAGATTTCCAAGAACATGCCTCGTCGTATTGTGGGTTGCCTCCCGAAGCCACAGCATGGAAGTGAAGAAAATCAGGAAGAGAAGGACAATCCAGACCACCGTGGAATTGCCGAACCTCCGCTCGGTGTCCCTGTGGAAAATGTAACGGAAAAAGGCAAAGCCCAGGATGCTCCAGAGGATAAAAATGAAGTAGGACTCCGTGGAAAGGGTGCTGGCCGACCAGACCCCGGGCACTATGAAATAAAGGAAGAACAGGATGGAAATGACACTGCCGAGCCCTCCCGTCACCTGCACGGGAAGATTGCCCTGCAATCTCGCGCAATAGAAAGCAACAGCAGAAGTATAGGCATAGGCAATGGTCGCGCCGAGGGTATTGACATCGACAATCCATCCGATAGCCGTCCTCCCGCAGAACGGGATAGGCAGGGAAAGCATCATGATAAAGAGGACGGCATTCCTCGGCGTATGGTTGCTGTTGAGCCTGCCAAACCATTCGGGGAGCAGGTTGTCCCTTGCCATGGAATAGATAAGGCGGCTGGCCGCAATATAGTTGCCGACAATGCCCGTGACCACCCCGGCGCATGCCGTGACGGCAAGCAGGACAACGCCGGCATCCCCCATGAGCACATAGATTGCATGGAAGGTGGGAAGCCCATCCAGCCCCGACATCTTTCCGAGGTCACGAAGATAGGGAGGCCAGTTCCCGTAGCCGACCGGCAGCTCCGAAAGAGCCAGTATGGAGAGGAACCAATAGGCGAGAAACCCGCATACCACAGCAGCTACCATGATGGCGAAAGCTTTCTTGGCATCGAAGCGGAGTTCCTCCACAGAATTCGAGATGGACTCAAAACCTGCAAAGGCCCAGGGAGCCAGCACGACGATGCCGATGATGGCAGGAAGGGCAGACTTGCCGGGAGGGTAGACAGGCAGGACGTGAAAGAGATCCATACCATGAGCGGCAAATGTCACAGCGAAGGAGATGACCACGCCGCCGAACAGAAGAATCGCCATACCGGACTGGAGCCAGGCTGCCAGCTTCCCGCCCCGCATGCAGATGATGCCAAGCCCCCAAAGGGCGGAGAGGGACAGCAGGATCTCTCCCATGTAGACATCAAAGCCGGCAACCGTATAATGGTTCCCGATCTGGAAGAATCCGTCGGTGATATTCCGGAAAATGATGGGAAGTGCCGTCGCATTGGCCCAAGTGATGGCAATAAATACCAGAAGAAGGAACCAGGCGCTCAGGAATCCATGGTCGTACCCAAACGTGTGCTTCGAATAGGAATAAGTTCCCCCCGCATCCGAATAGATATTCATCATGTAATGGTAATTGTAACCAATCATCAACATGACCACAGCGCCGATGGCCATTCCAAAGAAAATACCGTAGGGACCTCCGATGGGCAGGAAAACCGTCCCCGGCATGACAAAAGATCCCCATCCCACTGCGCAACCGAAGGCCAGCGCCCATGCGCCGAGGATGGAAAGGTAAGGGCGCAACCCGGAAGGGGCTGAAGAGAGTCTGCTTTCTTCCATATCCATAAGAAGGGCTCCTTTTTTGCAAATCCAGAGAAAAGAAAACGAATACATAGATGGGATACCAAAGTATCTCATTTATGTATTCGACAAACATCCGCTCATTCCTGCAAAAGTTCCATCACTCTGTCCCAATCAGGCTTCCCAGATGCTTCCAGAAGTTCCCGGCAACGCTTCTCGTCCGCCTCCGGCAGGGTGTATTCCTCCAGGGAATGGAGGATGAACATCACGCTGTCATAATCGAAAGATGCCGCGACTTCCCGCAGGGCATCGTATGCTTCGGCAAGCGTTGCATCATCGATGAGAGGCCGATCCTTCTTTTCCTCCGTCTTGCAGAGGGGCGCAAAATGAAAGGCATAGGTCAGATAGAGCTGCAAGAGATCATCGGAGCATGCGCGGATCGTGTTGATATCGTTGCGGTTCCCCGCATCCTCCAGCATCTTTGCCCGGTTGGAAAGTTCCTGTGCGCCGATGACCCTGGCGGTGCTTTTGAGAGCGTGGACCTTGGTGGTGAAATTCTCCCAGTCCTCCGTCTCATAGTAGCGGGCGATTTCCTTCGCGGAGGGAACAATGGACTCCGCGAAGATATGGACGGCCTCGAGATAGTTCTCGGCAGAACCGCAATGGATGATGCCCTCGGACGTATTGATGCCGGGCACCTGCTTCAGCCATTCGGGGAAGGATGTTTTCTGCGGGGGCGGAAGCGGCTCTTCCTTCCTTTCATCACAGGACACCTTTTCGGGCGGCAGGTATTTGAGCATCAGCATCTCCAAATGGACGCTGTTGATGGGCTTGGTCAGGTAGTCTATGAACCCTGCGGCAATGTACTCCTCCCGCGCCCCGGAAACGGCATTCGCTGTGAGGGAAATCACCGGGGTTTCCTTGTTCCTGTTCCCCGGCAGTGCCTTCATGGCCTTGAGCGTTTCGATGCCGTCCATGCCAGGCATGCGATGGTCGAGGAAAATGATATCGTATGTTTTCGTCTCAACCAAATGCAGGCACTCATAGCCGCTCTTCGCCGTATCGATCTGCACCCGGGTCTGTTTCAGGAGTCCCTTGACCACCGTGAGGTTCATGGCGGTATCATCCACGACCAGGATACGGGCCTCCGGCGCCACGAATTTCTCGCTGTATTCCCTGCGCTGGGCAAAAGAGCGCCGATATGCCTCGTCGAAATCCCCCATGGGTTTCCAGCTGATGACCTTCTGCTCCAGGGCAAAGGAAAAGGTAGACCCCTTGCCATAGATGCTCTTTACCTCCAGATGAGAATCCATGAGGGCGAGGAGGCGCTTCGTGATGTTCATGCCAAGCCCCGTTCCCTCAATGGAACGGTTCCGCCTCTCCTCGATGCGCTCAAAGGCATCGAAGAGCCGGTTGAGATCTTCCTCCTTGATCCCGATGCCCGTATCGCTGACGCTCACCTTCAAGAGGACAGTGTCCTCCCCTGTCTTCTCGAATCCGACGGAAAGCGACACGAATCCGCGTTCCGTATATTTCACGGCATTGGTCAGGAGGTTCGTGACAATCTGCTTGATGCGGATCTCATCGCCCCAGAGGATGCTCGGAAGGTTCTCCTCACTGGTCACGGCAAGGCAGAGACCCTTCTTCTCCGCCCGGTTCCCAATCATATTCACGAGATCGTTGAGGACAGAACTCAAGGCGTACTCCACGGGAATGATATCGATCTTGCCGGACTCGATCTTCGAGAAGTCCAGAATATCATTGATGATTCCAAGGAGGTTGCTGCCGGCTGTGCGGATGTTTTCCGCATACTCCAGGATGGTCTCGTCCTGAGCCTCCCGGAGAATCATCTCGTCCATGCCGAGAACGGCATTGATGGGCGTACGGATCTCATGGCTCATATTGGAGAGGAACTGGGACTTCGCCCTGCTGGCCGCCCGCGCCGTCTCTGCCATGCGTCGAAGATCCTCATTGGCCTCCTTCAGCTCCTTGGTAGTGGCATCCAGGAAAGCCGCCAGCCGCGTGGAAAGAGGAATGGGCGCGCAGCCGGACCCTTCCGTGGAAAGCTCCGGTATCACGGGAATCTGCGGGCAGGGGCCTTCTCTCATGCCGATGGCGAGCAGGGAGCAGTTCAATGCCCCGCCCCGCCCCTGATAGCGATAGATCTCGCCGGGACCGTAGCTCACAGCCAAGTGGGGCTGCAGGCGATGATATGCCTCGATTTCCTGAGGGGCATCCTCTCCCAGGAAAATCGCCCGGCTGGGACAGGCAACGAGAAAGAGCCCCTGCGGATGAAATTCCCACATGCTTCCGCTGGCCATACGGGTTTCCAGCAGAAACTCCCTGGGGTTTGCATAAGAGAGGCGGAACTTCTCCCCCTCGCGGATGTCCGCGCTGAAATAGAGCCTGCCCCAGTGGTCAAAAACCGGCGGTGTTCTCGCCAGAAGGCAGCCATCCCGCTCCAGAATCATGGGGAATTCACAGATGTTCATCAGGAAACGGGAATCCGGCAGCACATTCAGGTACTTGCGGAAGATTTCCGTGGCGGGAATGCCGTCAATGGTAGCCGCGCAAACATTCGTGGGAGCCTCCGTGATGGTCAGTTCCTTCCCCAAAGGCTTCCACCCCAGCAGATAGTCTGCCTGCACATGGAGATCCTCCCCCGTGAACAGCACCATGACAATGCCGCTCCGATAAAAACCGTTCCCCAGAACACAGCATTCAACGGGCAATTTCTTTGTATAGATGATATTGATGTTTTCCTGGTCGAAAACCCCCTCCGCTGTCCCCGCATAATCCGGCTTATAGTTCATACCGGCCATGGAGCCAAAAAAAGGAACCTCCGGATTCTCCTCGGAAAGCCCCAGAACAAAGGGGGCAACATCGATATTGAGCACCACGCAGAAGAGCTCCACTCCACGGACATGCTCCATGCAGGCAATCCTGTGGCCAAGCATGCGCCCCGCCGCCATGTAATCCGCAGGATCCCCGTCATGCCAGAGAACAGTGACCTGTGCATGGTCAAAAAAGCAAAAGCTCGCAAGCAGGTAGGCCGCATCGGTATCCTGAGTGGTCAGCGTCATGGACATGCCCGCAATCTCTGCCTTCGGCAGGCCCTCGATGGCCATATTGCACAGGCATTCCGCTTCCGTCATGGGAATCTGTGCCATGAGAAGTTTGGCATAGACGCTTTTTGCCCCGAGATAAGACGAAGACCGGCGAACTTCCTCCAGAAGCGTGCCGAAACGCTGCAGGATATCGGAAACATCCCCTTCCCGCAACACGGATATCTTGTAGGTTTCCTGGATCATGGGACTTGCTCCTTTAACGGCTCCGATGATGGATGGGCATCGGGCAGGGTTGACATGAGCGCAAAGATATACTCGAATACAAAAAAAACCGCCTTATGAAGTGCAAGAGCGGCAATCCTTTCGAATTTCTTTTCATAATTATACATTAATTTATTCTTATCGTCAAGGAAGGAAAAACGCCATTCCTTCGCGAATATGTCATTCAGGAGTATGTATGCACTTGCATGAGGAGCGATTTCCATGATACAGAGAACCTATGAGGTGATGGTGGAGGGAGAGCATGACTTCCTCGCAGCCTGGGTGCGATTGCAGGAGGTTCTGGAAACCATACAGGACGATCCCCTGTATGACCGGTCGAGCAGCATCTATGTCAAAGTATTGCTGGCGAACACCTCGGAAGACCGGGCGAAAAAGGCCATAAAATTCATCCGTGAGGAACTTCCGAAGGCGGAAATCACAGGCATGTCCCTGACGCTCTTTGCCCAAAAGAACTGGGACAAAATGTTCCTGCGCCTCTCCGTCTGCTTCTTCTCGAAAACGAGGATATCCGTGCTTGCCCAGGAAAGGACGGGGACCCTCTGCTGCCTGGATCGCGGAAAGGCGATGGGGAAGAAAATTGCCGCCATGGAGGATGTCAAAGCGGTGGAGATTCTCGTCACGGGCGGCATCCATGTAGATGTTGCAAAGTTTCTCGAGGGCATCTCCGAGGGAAACGAGCCCATTCCTTTTTTCGGCGCGGTGGCAGGCACCTTTGAAGCCGAGGATGCCAAGAACATCCAATTCAATATTTTCCGCATTTCCAAGGACAACGCAACCGATTCTATCGAGGCCGGCAATATCAACCAATATGTCATCGGCGGCGATGTCATCCGGAACGGCGTCGTAGTCGTGGTATTCTCCGGGAAGGAGCTGCATGTGCGGGCAGACTATGTCCTGGGCTGGAAGCCCTTAGGACGCGAGCTCACGGTGACAAAAACCGTCGGCGACAACTGCGTCGCCCGCATCGACAATATGCCGGCAGCAGAAATCTACCATCGTTATCTCAATGTCCTGCCCGATGACAAGTTTCTTTTCAATATCTGCGAATTCCCCCTGATGGTGGAGCGGAACGGCACGATGATTGCCCGGGTGCCCCCATGCTACGATGACGAGAAGCGGCTGTACTTCAACACAGACATCCACGAAGGAGAGAAAGTCCACTTGAGCTACGGCCATCCCCAGGACATCCTGCGGGAGACCTGGCAGGCCAGCGAAGAAATGCACTTCTTTGCGCCGGAGGGGATATGGCTCTGCGCCTGCGGGAACCGGACGTTCTTCCTGAAGGAATATGCGGAGACGGAAATCAAGGACTATGCGCGCTTCTGCCCGGATCTCGCCGTCAGCAACGGCCAAGCAGAAATCTACGTCCATGAGGGCAAGGGAGGGCTCCTGAACACGGCGCTCGTGGTCGTTGGCATGCGGGAGGGCGAACAGGCCGAACGCCCCGAGTCCGTGGATATCTGCAGCTGTCCCTTCAACCAGACCAGCCAGCTCATACCGCTCTCCACGCGCCTCGCGACTTTCCTCGATGTCACGGCGCAGGATCTCAGGGAAATGGCAATCAAAGCAGAGAAAGCCAACGTAGCAAAGTCCCAGTTCCTCTCCAACATGAGCCATGAGATCCGCACCCCCATCAATGCCATCCTCGGAATGGACGAGATGATTCTCCGGGAGTGCAGGGACAAAGCGATCCTGGAATACGCAGAGAACATACGGACAGCCGGCAACAATCTCTTGGGGCTCGTGAACGATATTCTCGACTTCTCGAAGATCGAGGCAGGAAAAATGGATATCATTCCCGTGGAATACGCCTTAAGTTCCATGCTGAACGATCTGGTGAACATGTCCCAGCGCCGTGCGGAGAAGAAGGGGCTTCGTTTCATCATGCAAGTGCCCAATGACATCCCCAGCATCCTCTTCGGCGATGAAATCCGCATCAAGCAGGCCATCACAAATATCCTGACGAACGCCGTGAAATACACAGAAAAGGGAATCGTGCTGCTCTCCATCGAATACGAGAAACTGGACGAGAAAAGCCTCCTGCTGAAAGTCAAGGTACAGGATACGGGCATCGGCATCCGAAAGGCAGATATCCAGAAACTGTTCAACGCCTTCGAACGCATCGAGGAAGAACGCAACCGTGCCATCGAGGGAACCGGGCTCGGCATGAACATCACCCAAAGCCTGCTGAAACTCATGGGCAGCCATCTGGAAATTTCCAGCATCTATGGCGAGGGATCCACGTTTTCCTTTTCCATCGTGCAAAAGGTCATCAACTGGGATCCCATGGGGAATTTCGAGGATGCCTATCACCAGATGCTGAAGAAGCGCACGGAATACAAAGAATCCTTCACGGCTCCCACAGCGAGGATCCTTGTAGTGGACGATACCCCGATGAACATCACGGTGGTGAAGGGGCTTTTGAAGCAGACACAGGTGCAGATCGATACGGCGGAAAGCGGGTATGAATGCCTCAACAGGGCCAGGAAGACGCATTATGACATCATTTTCCTCGACCACCGCATGCCGGGAATCGACGGCATCGAGACACTGGAGCGCATGAAGGATCTGCCCGGCAGCCTCAACCAGGACACGCCCGTCATTTCCCTCACGGCAAATGCCGTCTCCGGAGCCAGGAGCATGTATATCGAGGCAGGCTTTCAGGACTACCTCACAAAGCCCATCCACAGCGCCCAGCTGGAAAGCCTCATGATGAAGTACCTGCCGCCGGAAAAGCTCCTGCCGGGAGGCAAGGCAGGAGCATCCGGAACACAGGAGGGACATCCGGAAGAGAAAGCTCCCGCCGGCCTGCCTTCCTGGCTGACGGAAGTGGACGGACTGGATACGAAACAAGGCATCCTGTACTGCGGCGGAGAGGAGAACTATCTCAGCGCCCTGTCCGTCTTTGCCGAAGCAATCCTCCCGGGCATAGAGGAAATCAAAAAATATTTCGCGGACAAGAACTGGAAGAGCTACACGGTAAAGGTCCATGCCCTCAAGAGCACTTCGAGAATCATCGGGGCAAAGGAATTGTCGGAACGTGCGCGGCTCCTGGAGGCCGCCGGGAACAACGGCGATCTGGATGATATTGCACAAAACACGCCTGCGCTCCTCGACCTTTACCGCAGTTATGCGGAGAAACTTGCTCCCCTGCTCGCGCAGGAGGATGATGAGGAGAAAAAGCCTCCCATCGAGGAAGCAGAACTCCAGGAAGCGTTTGACACCCTGAAAGAGGTCACGGCCGCGTTTGACTATGACAGCCTGAAATTCGTGCTGGATTCCCTTGCAGAGTACCGGCTGCCGCAGGAAGCGGACGAGAAATACCGAGCCATCAAGCAGGCAGCGCAGCTGCCGGACTGGGATAGCATAAAGAAGCTGTTGGAATGAGAAATGCATGGAAAGGAATGTGACAGGAATGTTTCGTTTTGCCCACAACAACATCAACGTGCTGGATCTGGAGCGCAGCATGAAATTCTACGAGGAGGCATTGGATCTCAAGGAAGTACGGCGCATGGCGCTGCCCCATGCCATCCTTGTCTACCTCGGCGACCAGAACGGTTCCGAGCATCTTCTGGAGCTGACCTGGCTCAAGGACCGGAAGGATCCCTACAATCTCGGGGAAAACGAAATCCACCTTGCCTTCCGTACCGATGATATCAAAGCAGCCCATGAGCGCCACAAAAAGATGGGCTGCATCTGCTACGAAAACAAGGGCATGGGCATCTACTTCATTTCCGATCCCGATGGTTACTGGACGGAAATCCTGCCGTGAACAAAAGGAGCCTGCCTCTGTCCCATTACGGGACAAAGGCAGGCTCCTTTTGTTCGCTAAAGCCAAGGACTTCCTGCGGCACATTTGGTGAGTGTTTTTTTGTATGTCGTTGCTTTTACCTCTGCAGTGTGATATTATTACTTAAATCAATTTAAGTGAAATTCATTTAAGTAAGCGGGTGTAAGTATGAAGTTCATAGGCAGGGAGAAGGAACTGGAAGATATCAAGCGCAAATTAGATTCAAAGCGTTCGGAATGTCTTTTGATATATGGGCGCAGGCGTGTAGGAAAAAGCGAGCTTATCAAAGAGTCCCTACGACGGACGGATGCTATATTGATACACTACGTGTGTCGCAAGTCCACACCGGAAGCAAATATAGACGGCCTGAGCCAAGCCGTTTCAGAGGCCTTTGATGAACCGGTACAATTTGTGCAGCTGGGGAACTTGCTGGAGTACGTCTATAAAAAAGGCAGGGAGCAGAAAGTTGTACTTTTTATAGACGAATATCCCTTTATGAGAGGGAGTAACGAAGCAATAGATTCGGAATTCCAGATAGCGATTGACGAGTGGCAGCATAAAGCCTGCGTAAAGCTGATTTTATGCGGCTCTTATGTGGATGTCATGAAGAAACTGATAGAATCAGATGCACCATTGTATGGGAGATTTTCAGAAGTCATAAACCTAAAGCCGTTTGATTATTATGATACGGCTAAATTTTTCCCGTCAAAGAGCCCGGAAGAGAAAATGCTGCTCTATAGCATCTTTGGCGGTGTCCCGTTCTATTTGACACAAATCGACGAAGAATTGACGGTTGAAGAGAACGTATGGAGACTGCTAATACCGGAAGGGTCACTTTTGGAAGGGGAAATTCGCCTTCAGTTGAAGTCAGAATTATCAAAAGAAGAAAACGCCAATTTTGTGCTGGAAAAGATTGCCAATGGCGTAGGCAAGTATAGCGATATTGCCAGAAATTTCGATGGCGGCAGCATTCATCATACGTTAGGCAAATTGTCAGGTATGGGGCTTATTGAAAAGGATTCGCCCATCAATGTTGCTTCGAGCAAAAAACAGCATCGATATTTCATAAGCGATAACCTGCTGGACTTTTACTACACCTTCTTGTTCAAGGAAACAACGGCGAGAAGCGCAATGTCCCCGGAGGTATTTTGGAACAAAAAAGTCCGCGAGAAACTGGCCATTGATTATCTGCCACGCAAATTCGAAAAAATAGCCAAGGAATATCTCATCAGGGAGAATCGTGCCGGTCGTATAGAACCACCATTTTCGGCAATTGGCAGACTGGTATATAACGATAAGGCGAATCGTCACAACGGTGAATTTGATGTTGTGACGGAGGATGAAATAGGATTAACATCATACGAATGCAAATACAAAAAGGAACCCGTTGGCATGAAGGTTGTGAATGAAGAACGGTGGCAGGCCGAAAAATTGGGCATAAAATTCTATAAGCTGGGCTTTATCTCTCGCAGCGGCTTCAACGAGGAAATCGACGCAGAAAAATACAAACTGATCACCTTGCAGGATATGTACCTTTGACATAGCGATTATGTTCGCCCGGATCCTTATTGGTAGTACAGTACATCCCCCTAGCTAAAGCTAGGGGGTAAGGCAGGCTCCTTTTGTCATGCCTCTTCCGGCGGATCGTCAAACCCCAGGATCCATGCGGCGATGAAGCCTGCAAGATATGCCGTGAGGATGCCGAGAAGATACATCCAGACATTGTCTGTCGTGGGAGCCAGCGGAAGGCCGGAAATCCCCATGGCGCGTGCTCCGACCATGAAGGAAGCTTCCACGGCGCCGCCGAAGGCACCGCCGATGCAGGCAGCGACAAAGGGCTTGCCAAGGGGGAAGGTGACGCCGTAAATCAAGGGTTCCCCGACCCCCATCATGCCGACAGGCAATGCGGAGAGAATGGTTTTCTTGAGAAAATGGTTCCGGGTCTTGAAATAGACCGCAATGGAAGCGCCTACCTGTCCGGCGCCTGCCATGGCGAGGATGGGAAGCAGCACCGTGACGCCGTAGCTTCCCAAAAGATCGGCATGGATCGGCGTGAATGCCTGGTGCACGCCAAACATGACCAGCGGAAGCCAGATGCCGCCGAGGATGAACCCCGTGACTGCCCCGCCCCCACGGATAGCTCCCGTGGCCGCCGCGCCGATGGCATCGGAAATCATCCCGCCGACGGGCTGCAGGACAAAGGCCGCCGCCGCAACGGAAAGAATCACCGTCAAAAACGGGGTCAGGAAGAGATCGAGCATCTCTGGAACCATCCGGTGCAATCGCTTTTCTATCCATGCGGCCAGACCGGCGATGAGAATGACGGCGATGACACCGCCCCGTCCCGGTACAAGAGACGCATCCCCAAAGGAAATCGAGGCAAGGCCCGGATGGCTGATAAACGCGCCGAGCAATCCGCCGAGAATGGGCGTGCCGCCGAATTCCTTGGCTGCATTGTAGCCGACAAAGAGATTCATGCCCCAGAAAACGGCATTGCCCGCGACTGCCATGAGATTCCACAAGGGAGAGGCTACAAGGGACGGATCCAGCTTCGCGGCAATGGCAAGACAGCCCGTGAGCAAGCCGCAGGCAATGAAACCGGGGATGAGCGGGATGAAAATGCCGGCAATGCGCTTGAAAAAGAGCTTGACGGGCGTGGCATTCCGCGCGCGTATCTGTTCATGGAGCGCTTTTCCGTCGCCGATCTTCGGCTGCGATTCAGAAACCGCCGAAGTTTCCCCGGAGGATTCTTTCAGCAGCTCCTTGAACATGCCTGCAATGATGGTTGCCTTGCCCGGGCCTAAAATGATTTGAAGCTCTTCCCCGCTATCATGGATGCCAAAGACCCCCTCCAGGGATTTGAGCCTCTCCAGCATTGCCCCATCCTTTTCGGCAAGCTGCAGGCGCAAGCGGGTCATGCAGTTCGAGACCTTCCGGATATTGCTGGCAGGACCGGTTTCTTCATAGATTTTTCTTGCGAGTTGTTCATTGGTCAATTTCATTCCGATACTCCTCAGTATTGCAGCATGGCATTGATTTCCTTCTGCAATTTGTTCAGTGAATTATTGAAGGGAATCGTGCCGTTGATGATCTTGTTGATTTCTGTATCCGCATAAAGAAGTGCTGCGTAGTAGCTCTTGAACTTCGGCGGCATGACTGCCTCATCCATGACGTCGCTGATCGTTGCCATATCCATGTCCTCCACATTGGCTGCTTGTTTCCTGAAGATATCAGGGGCTTTCCCGAAAAGCACTACGTCACGCCGCACGGGAAGCCCTTGGGAATCCTGCAGGACACATGCCTGGATCTCCTCATCATAGCAGAGCTTCTTCAGGAAACGCCAAGCGAGTTCCGGATGCCTCGTACGGGCGCTCATGCTCACCAGCAAGGTATCCAGGGAAGATGTATTGCTGCCGGAAGGGCCGGCAGGAAGCTTGACGCAGTCCCATTCGAAGTCCGTATACTTTTTGATGCGCCAGGGATATGGCTTATAGGTACGGTATTGGGCAAAGGAAAACGGCCGGAAGGCGACCCTCCCCATATCGAAATCCTTCGCCGTCACCACCCTGCCCTTCCGGATGCCCCTCAATTCCATCATGAAACGCACTGCCGATTCCATGCGCTCATCGGCGAAATAGGAAGCCCGTCCGTCTTCGCGGAAAAGGACAACGCCATTCGTGACGGCAGCCTGCTCCCATGTATAGCCATAGCAGCCGAACTGATCCAGCGCACCATCCCCATCGACATCCCTGGTCACTTGGCGGCAGATTTCCAGGAATTCCTTCCATGTCCAGTCATTTTTCGGCATGGGAATCCCCTCTTGGGCAAGAAGTGTCTTGTTCACAAACATCAACGCAGGAACGCTCTCGCAGGGAAGCGCATAGGAACGTCCCTCATACTTCCCGTAGTCCAACGCCGCACGGTAATAGTTCCCGGCATCAAAATCCCTGTCTTTTTCCATGAAATCAGAAAGATCCATGAGTGCTCCCATGGAGGCGTAAAGATTGAAATCATCGGAAAGAACAAAGAACACATCCGGCTCCTTCCGCCCCATCATCTGCTCTGCCAGCCATTCCGCATAATCCTCTTTTTTTATGCCGCTGACATATTCCACACGGATGCCGGGATAATCCTCCCGGAACTCCCGGATGGCCGCATCGATGACGGCATAATTGTTCCCATGAGGAACCTCCCAGTTGCTCCCGACGAAAATACCGACCCGGAGCACGCGTTCCTGCCCTTTCAGATAGTACGCCCCCGCCGCGAAAAGCAGCAGGGCAATGCCGGCAACTGCCAGGAAAAGGCGGCGGCGGCTCTTCTCTGCCGCCTCCATCAGCCTTCCTCCAGAGCGCTTGCGGCAAGGCCGGTCTGGACTGCCCAGATTGCCATCTGTGTCCGATCGCGCAAAGCCAGCTTGGAAAGGGCAGCGCTCAGATTATTGCGCACCGTTCCCTCCGAAAACTTGAGCCTTTCGGCGATTTCCTTGTTGGAGAGCCCCTGCCCCACGAGACGTGCGATATTGCGCTCCGTGCGGCTGAGCTCTCCCGCCCCTGTCTCATCGGCATCCACGGCCAGATTGGACTGCGCCATCCGGCTGAACAGCTTCACCACTTTCGTGACGACGCCGGGATTGAGCATGGAACCACCGCTCACCACGGTGCGGATAGCCGTGGAGAGTTCCGGCACGGAGACGCCTTTCAGCAGGTAACCGCTGGCTCCGTATTTCAATGCATTGTAGACATATTCATCATCATCGAAAGTGGTGAGTATGATGATTTTGGCCTGAGGATATTTTTCCTTCACGGCCTTGGTGCACAGTACACCATCCAGTTCGGGCATGCGCACATCCATGAGGATGACATCCGGCACGTTCCCCGCCATGATCTCCAGGAGCTGCCGCCCGTTCTCCGCCAGACCGATGACCTCCATATCGGGGTTCAGATCCAGAACGACCTTCAGGCTTTCCCTGATCAGTTCCTGGTCATCGGCAATCATAATCTTGATCATCACAAATGTTCCTCCTGGTTCATGGGAATCTCCGCCTCAACGATGAAACCGGCATCATTCCAGAAATTCAAGGTGCCATGAAGGAGCTCCAGCCGCTCCTTCATGTGGCGAAGCCCGAAGCCCTGTTTCACGTCCTCGCAGCCTGTGCCGTCATCGGCGATGATGATGCGAAGCCTCCCCTCGCTGCTTCCGATGGTCAGGTTCACATTTTTTGCGCGTCCATGCCTGTTGGCATTCGTAATGCCCTCCTGGACCACGCGGTAAATGACTTCCTCCTGATCCTCCCTGAGACGCTCCGGCCAGCCGACCACCGTAAAATTGATCTTCATCCCGGAGGATGAGGCAAATTCCTCTGTCATGCGAACGAGCGCCTCGCGGAAAGGAAGTTTCTCCAAATCATCGGGACGGAGCTTTTTCACGGAGCGGCGTACATCCGTGATGCCCCTCTGCGCTGTTTCACGGATTTTTCCCAGCTGTTTCTTGGTGAAGTCCGGCGCCGCATCCATCGTAAGGATGCAGGCATCCAGCCCTGCGACGATGCCGGTAAGCGCATGCCCAAGAGTATCATGGATCTCCCTCGCCAGACGGTTCCTCTCACGCGTCTCTGCCATGCGTTCCGCCTCAATGGCATACGCCCGCAAGCGCTTGTTCGCCTCTCCCAATTGCTCGTTCAGGAGACGGATCCGCTCCTTCTCCTCATGTTTCCCCTTGACCAGAAGCACCATGTAAATCACAAAAAGGGCGATGTTGACGGATATGAAGACATTCCTTGCCGCCAGAAGAGCTGCCTGCGCCGCAGAATCATAATAGGCGATATAGGCTTCAAAGGGAACGACCTTCATCTGGAATACAGCAAGATTGTAATTGGAAATGAAATAAAGACCCAGCATGGCAGCTACCAGGATATATTCCTGATGCTTTCCCCCGTAGCGATCCATGAGATCCGCCACGACAAGCAGAACAATGCCGTCATAGGAAAGATTGATGCTCCGCATGAGCAGGACACAGGAACCGATTTCTGCCAGGAACACCAGAAGCCGCCACCGCGCTTTGATGTGTATGGAATTGCGGTAGATCCATCCCAGGGTCATCATCAGAGCCAGGGAGAACAATGTCAAAAGGAAACTTTCCAGAGCCGGGAGCGGAAGTGCGGGAACCTGCTCCAAAAAGGAACGCGCCCCCATGGACCGGCTGATCTTTGTCTGCGTGATGCACATGAAACCGGACAGGAGCAGGACAATCAACGCATTATAGCTCCACAGAAGCTTGAGTATGCCCATCTCAATCCCACTCCTCGATGTTGTCTGCAGAAATATCGTCGCGGGTCAGAAGATGGGTAGGCAACGTAATCTGCGGCTTCTCCACGTGTTTCCCCGCGAGAATATCGTATGCCTGTTCCGCAGCAATATGCCCGATGCTGCGCGGGGATTGCTCCGCAGTTGCAGCCATATGCCCGGCAGCAATCATCTCCTTGGTTTCCGGTACGCCATCCACTCCATAGACCTGCACGGCATCCAGTCTCCCGGCGTTCTGCAGGGCAGCAATGGCGCCAAGCGCCGCAGGGTCGTTGAGCGCCATGACGATATCAATCTCTGGATGACGCTTGAGCATCCGCTCCATGGCAGGCATGGCGAGTTCCAGCTGCCCCAGGCATTCCTCTTCATCCACAATGACAAACCCAGGATATTTCCCGAGCGTATCCCGGAACCCCCGGATGCGGTCAACTGCAGAGCGGGCGCCTGCATGTTTCAGGAGAGCCACCTTCCCGCCGCCGGAATGGGCGATGAGATGCTGTGCGCATTGAACGCCGGCCTCGTAATTGTCGGAAACCACGGTGCAGGCTATGAACCGGTCATCCTGCACGCTTGTATCAATGGCAATGACAGGCACCTCCGCCTGATAAGCGGCCTGCAGGGCAGGTTCCATTTCCTGCCAGTCCACGGGATTGATAAAAATGAGTTCCACCCCGCCTTCGATGAGCTCTTTCACCTCCGCAATCTGGCGTTCCACGGAAAGCGCAGGGTCGCGGGAAATGAGCACATCCCCGTGGTTTTCCACTACCGCACGGATTTCCTCATCAATGATTTCGTAGAAGGGATTGTTGAGGGTCATGTAAACAGCGCCAAGCTTCCGCCGATGCTCATTCTGGCGCGCCGAATAGTCTGCCTCGATCAGACGCATCACGCCTTCTGCCACGATGCCTGCAATCATCATAGCGACGAGCAGCCAAAAAATTTTTTTGTCCTGTTTCATGGTGATTTCCTTTGTTCTGCAGAATCATAACGGCGTGTTGATGCATTTCATGATCAACACGCCTGAATCGCCATTCCCTATTGTTCAACCCTGCGGATATCCGCTCCCAGGCCTACTAATTTATCTACGAGATTGTCATAGCCCCGGTCGATATGATGGATATATCCCACCTGCGTTTCCCCCTCGGCCACAAGGCCGGCCAGCACCATTGCCGCACCGGCGCGGAGGTCTGTCGCCTTGACCTGGCAGCCTGTGAGACGTTCCACGCCCTCGACTACGGATGTACGCCCCTCTATCTTGATATGGGCTCCCATGCGTTTGAGCTCATCCACATGCATGAAGCGATTCTCAAAAACGGTCTCCGTGACCATTCCAGTGCCTTCGGACACGGCCATCATCGCCATGAACTGGGCCTGCATATCCGTGGGGAACCCCGGATATGGCATGGTTTTGATGTCCACCGTCCTGGTGCGCCGATTGCAGCTCACCCGTATGCCATCCACATCCTCTTCCAATGTGACCCCTGCTTCCTTGAGCTTGGCAATCACGGGTTTCAGATGCTCGCTGATGGCATTTTCGATATAGACATTCCCCCGGGTCATAGCTGCGGCCACCATATAGGTGCCTGCCTCGATGCGATCCGGGATAATCGTGTAATCCCGCCCGATCAGTTTGGGACGCCCCTCAATCTTTATGACATTCGTGCCGGCTCCCCTGATTTTTGCTCCCATGACATTGAGATAGTTTGCCAGATCGACGATTTCCGGCTCCTGTGCCGGATTTTCCAGTACCGTCTGCCCTTCTGCCATAGAGGCAGCCATGAGGATATTCTCCGTGGCGCCCACGCTCGGGAAATCCAGGTAAACTCTCGCGCCTTTGAGCCCATGAGGCGAAGTAGCCTCTATAAAGCCATGGCCGATATGGATATCCGCCCCCAATGCCTCAAATCCCTTCAGATGAAGGTCAATGGGACGGGTGCCGATGGCACAGCCGCCGGGCAGGGAAATCTTCGCCTTCCCGCAACGCGCCAAAAGAGGGCCCATGATAAGAAACGAAGCCCGCATTTTCCGCACGAGATCATATGGGGCCTCACAGCAGTCAATCTGCGTGCTGTCCACAGAAAGCTGATGCTTCTCTTCATCAAAGGATGCCTTTACCCCCAACTTCTTTATGACCTCCGTAATCGTATGGACATCTTCCAGCGCAGGGACATCATCAAGCACACTGGCCTTTTCCTGTCCCAGGAGAGTCGCAGCAATAATCGGCAGCACGGCATTCTTGGCGCCGCTGATCTTGACCCTGCCTTCCAGGCGATGTCCGCCGTTGATAATCAATTTTTCCATTCTACGTCCAACATCTCCCTATTTCTCCACATGCAAAACCGCGTGGATGGAATTCTCGATGATATAATCCGTCACCAGCTTCGCTTCCCCATTGTCTTTCGGTTTGTCCGAACCCAACAGCTTCACCGTGCGGGGCTCCTGGTTTCCGGAAGAATGCTTTGCAGCTTCCAGCGCTTCCTTCGCGGCCTTTTTCTGCTGCTTCTCATTCATGACCGGAGCCGCCCCCGGGGCAATGACAATTTCATTGTTGCGATGCGTGGACAGGAACTGCTTGAGCTTTTCCTTTGTGCTTATGTTCCTGTCCTCTCCCGCAGGCAAGGACAGCAGCAAACTCCCGTCCGCCCCCTGTTGCAGGCTGATCCCCTGACCGGCCGGAACCAGCCCGCCTCCGCGGACATCCAGGTTCAGGATTCCCGGAAGCTGCTTCTTCGGAACCTGATAGGGAATCGTAAGGGTAATTTTTTCATTCCTGTACGGTTTGAGCGTTGTCGTGAAATTCACAATCTCCCCGGGCTTCACCTTCGTCTTATCCGGTACCGCCGAAACCAGGGTTGCCGTTTTGCGGCCGCCATTCACATCAATCTCCGCCTGGACATCAAGAATGGACGATTCCTCGTCCGGGTTCGAGCAAATGATGTTCACCGCCTGGGCAAGTTCCAAAATGGCGGTTTTCCCTACATCCGACACATTGTAGAACATATTCGTCCGCTCTGCCTTGCCTGACTCTGCAGCATCCGTACGAATGACGAAATGGATCTGGATCGTATTCTCTCCCATGGTATCCGACGTTTTGCTCATCGCAGCATACGCCATGCTGGCCGTGAGCTGGGCCAATAAATCCTCATCATAGGCAATCCGGGTGGTATAGCTTTGCTCGCGGCCCAGAACATGATCCCTCACCAGGACTTTCATGGGCACAATGTTCGGGAAAACCCCAAGCTCACCTGCCACGCCGGTATCGCGATCCTGGCTGATGCGCCCGATGATGTGTCCGATATTCGACAGTTTCATCCCGGAGCTCACGCCGCTGACAGTACCCACCACCGAGGCATCCGTCAGAAAGTAATTGACATTCCCTTTGTGGAGAAAGGAGTGACCGAATCCCAACACGCGCTTGCCATCCACTAACGTAACGGTTCCCGTGGCAGCGATGGAGAAGTCGCCATAGGCAAGCGCCACCCCCATCATGCTGCCCGGCTGCAGCGTGGCATGGTAATCCGTTCCCTTCTCTCCCGTGAAAAACGTTGCATCGAGAGGACGGATGTGCGAGGAACGTCCCAGAAAGGTATGGTTGAGCAGAAAAGAGCGCGAGGCATCATTGAATCCCTGGAGATATACCCCGGACTTTTCTTCCGTCGATTCCTTTGCGACAGGTTCTGCTTCTGCAGGCTTTGCTTCCGCAGGCTTTGCTTCCGCAGGCTTTGCTTCCGCAGGCTTCGCTTCCGCAGGCTTCGCTTCCGCAGGCTTCGCTTCCGCATCCTGCTGCGCTGCCTTTTCATCCGTGCCTGCCGACGCATCTTTCGATGCTGGGGCTTTTGCTTCCTCTGTTTCTTTTTTCTCGTCGTCTTTTTTCTCTCTTGCAGCTCTCTCTTCTGCAACCTTCTTGAGATCAATGGTGGAAATATGCGTCTGGTTCTTATTGTCCGGCATATTCCAGAGAGCAATCATATCCTCGATGGGCGTGATAAAGAACGTGAAAGGAGACAGGTCTTTCACACTCGACGACAGCGCCCCTACCAGGCGGCCATCCAAATAGACAGGGCTGCCGCTCATTCCATGCAAAACCCCGCCGGTGGATTCAATCAAATCACCGGATGCCTTTGCCATGATCATGGGCGTCGTTGTCTTTCCGTTCTGTACGACTCCCACGACATCTACATGGAAAGGACGTATCTCCCCGCTTTCATCCACCACCGTATAGGCTGTGCCTGACATGCCCTGCGCCACTTCCCCCACGGGCAGGATGGGAGGTATTTCCGCCGAAACGGTGCCTGCTCCCAAGAACACAGCCGCAAAGCTTGCCGCCAGAACCTTTCTCAATAATCTATGCAAAGAATTCACCTCATTGCTCAAATCATCATATCGATTGATATTATAACGCCGTTATTCAAGTTTTGCCAACGGCAAAACTTCCACTTAGCGTTTCGACGGGAAAATCCCGTCATAACGCCGTTGCGACGCAAACGCCAGCCCCCTATTTTCTCACGAGGACAAGGGCACTTCCCACGGCTCTCTCGCTGCCATCCGACGGGGAATTCTGCAGTTCCCCGTTGATCACGAGAGCGCTCGAACCTCCTCCATCGAAATTCATGGCATTGACGCAGCCATACTGAAGCAGGAGCTCGGCCCATTCCGTCAAGGTGCAGCCATGGCTCTGCGACTGCCTGCCGTCCACAACGGCCAGAACGTAATTCCCATCCTTTGTGACACCGAAAGCGCTGCGCGGTGCCCTGCCATAGCGGATATCTCCCGGAAACTCCTCTGCGGCCACAGTAACCCGGACCTTTCCATTTTCCACAAGGCGCGGACCTGCGCCTATGATTTGCTCCACATCATTCCAGCCGCTGCCAAGGTCTTCCTGGATGCTCACGGGATCTCCAACCCTGGCTCCCCGGAAGGCATCCATGGCAGCGCCATGTACCGAGACAACGATGCCATCACGTGGGATACGAGTATTTCCTGTCTGGATAGCCGTGATTTTTCCATGTTTCACTACGAACTCCAGCCCATATTCATTTGTCCCTGTCGATGGCCCGTAGAGATGGTTATAGATGACTAGGCTGTCCTTTCCCCGTTCTGCATCCACACCTCCTACCGGCCAGGAGGTCCTGTTGAGCGTTACCGTGCCGTTGTAATGCGGATAGCCGAAGATCACGGAGCCGTCTTTCTTTATGCCCATGGCCGTACGGTTGATATAGGTCGTTCCGGCAATCGTGCCGTCGATTTTCAGCAATCCCAGAATGTCTCCGCCCCAGTCGAAATAGGACGCATTGACCGCCGCTATCGCATTCTGCTCCGCAGAAATACTGCTCACGCTCTCCCTGCCGATGACCTGCCCGTTATCCAATGCCGGCTTCAGCCGATAGCGCGATTTGTCTGCCTCGATGAAGAACGCCTGTACCGGGCCATCGCTGTTCCAACGGGAATAGATGGTTTTCTTGAGACCCGGAGCTAGTTCGATTTCCGTGAAATCTCTGGTAGGCCCCGGTTTCGGCTGGCTCCTCGTCCCGATGTCCTCCTTCCTGCGCTCCGGCTTGGGGGGCGCTGTGGTTTCGGGCACGTGCAGCAGCGATATCGTGGAACTAGCCAGCACATCAATATATACCTTCGAGGATTCTGCGATAGTTTCCACCTTGTACCTCAAAGGATGACGCAAAAAGACCTTTACGAGAAGCTTTTCATGTTTCTTCTCATACGTGACTTTTTCCACCAGTTTCCCGGAAAACGATTCCTTTTTCCACTGTTTCTCGGGAAGCCCCTGGAACGTCACCTTGATGCACTTCCCATCATCCGTGACTCTCACGTCATAGCTTGGAATCTCGCTCCAATCAAACACAATGCGGTCATGCTGGCTGCCGCTGTGAAAACGGACACTGGAAAGGGAAGACGTGGATGATGCGGCGAATACCGCCGACTGGAATGCTATACAGAACGCCGCCGCTAGGCATGCGGTTTTGCGGGGAAAAAACTTCATGAAACCAAACCTCCAAAATCACGGATACTGAGTCTGCATCGGGTCAAAGCCCATGCCGTTGATCTTCCGAGTTCCGACCATGCCGGAAAATATACTTCAAGATGATACCTATCATACCACAAAAAAAGAAAAATTGCAGGATTCTCTATGCATCCTGCAATTTTTTGTTGAGAATTTCAGGGAATGCTTATTTCGATGCATTCTGCTGCTGTGCCAGAGCATCCTGCTTGAGGACGGACGGCGCAAGCTGCTTGTATATGAGATCGGCAAGCCCGATGCCGCCGGCTTCCGCCGTCTGCTTCATGAGCTCGGTATCCCGCATATCCTCAAAAATGCTCATGGCGTTTGATTTGCCGAACATGGAGCTGTCGGGAACGGTTTTCCGCATCTGGCGGTACATCATCTGCAGGAACATGGATTCAAAGCCCTTGCATGCCTTTTTGAGCTCCTTGTCCTGTGCATTGATGTCCGCACTGTTCACGATATGCCCGGCGCCATATCCCTTGGTTGCCTTGCGTTCCGCCTCCCGGAGCATTTGGGAGAATTGAGCTTCATTTGCCGCGAAGCTTGCGGAATCATAAGTGGTATTCGATGCAACTCCCGTACCGGATAAAGCATTGACCTGCACACGCATCACTTCCTTAGATAATTTCCACGTCGGCATGAATGGCACCTGCGGCCTTCATTGCCTGAATGATCGATATCGTATCCCTCGGCGTCGCTCCCACAGCATTCAATGCACCAACGATATCGCTGATATTTGCCGTTGCCTGCAGAACGATGGTCTTGGCATTGTCTTCCTTTGCTTCCACATCCGTGTCCTTTGTCACCACGGTCGTGCCATAGGAATAAGGAGACGGCTGGGATGTCTCCGAAGCTGCTTCCACGCGGATGGTAAGACCGCCCTGGGTGATGGCGCATTCATCCACGGAAACATTGCCTCCCATGATAATGGTTCCCGTGCGCTCATTGAGGACAACCTTGGCAACGCTGTCCGGCATGACGGGAAGTTCCTCGATGCTTGCCACGAAGCCGACGACATTCCCGCGATAAGAAGAAGGAATCCTGATATCAATACGCCCGGGATTGGTTGCCTTCGCGATATTCCCATACCTCGAATTCACCGCTGAAGCCACGCGGGCGGCCGTCGTGAAATCCGCTTTGGAAAGCGAGATGCTCAAGCTGCCGTTCGTGCCGAGATCGTCTTCCACGGTACGCTCCACGATAGCACCGTTCGGCGTCAGTCCAACGGTCGGAAAGTTCTTCTGGACGCCCTGCCCGCCGTTTCCTGCCATGAAGCCACCCGTGGAAACAGCTCCCTGCGCCACGGCGTAGACATTGCCATTGCCCGCGCGGAGCGGTGTCTGCAGCAAAGTCCCGCCCTGAATGCTCTTCGCATCCCCCAGGGAAGAAACTGTCACATCGAGACTGTCCCCTTCCCTCACAAAAGGAGGAAGCGTCGCTGTGACCATAACGGCTGCCACGTTTTTCGGTTTCAGGGAATCTGCGGTGATGGATACGCCGTAGGACTTCAGCATATTGACCACGGATTGGATGGTTTCCGTTGACTTGTTGGAATCCCCCGTGCCGTTGAGGCCGACCACCAGCCCGTACCCCATGAGCTGGTTGGAACGCACGCCCTGCACTTTGGAAATGTCCTTGATCCTCGTTGTTGCCGACTCGGCCGCCACCGGAGCTGCGGATGCCCCCATGAGAAGGGAGACCGCGACTGCCATTGCAAGGAGTTTCTTCATATTATATGCACCTCATCAGAACAAGATGTTGAAAACCTGCGTCAGGATGCCCTGCCTCTGCTTGGCATTGAGAGGGCCCTTGCCGTCGAAATGTACCGATGCATTTGCCACCTTCGTTGACGGTACCGTGTTATTTGCAGTGATATCGTCCGGACGAATGATGCCGCGGAAGGTGATCTTATGCTCGTTCTTATGCTGCCAGATGGATTGCTGCCCCTCCACGACCATATTGCCGTTGGGCTGCAGTTCCACGACCGTAACCGTGATATTGGCAGATATCCTGTTCGTATCCTCCGCAGTGCCTTCTGCCTTGAAAGAATCCGATCCGCTGATGGACGCTGCCTTGAAGAAGTCAAAGATTCCGACGCCCGCCTCAAGATTCTGTTCGCCCGATTTTCCATTGGATGAGGATTTTTCTGCTTGCAGGGATGTTCTTTCGCTGATGACGATACTCAGGATATCGCCGACATTGTGCGCCCTGCGGTCTGCAAAGACGCTCCATGCGATACCATTGTCATCTGCCCAGAGCGACTGCGCGCCTGCCATCGGCATCACCGCAAACGAGCAGGCCAGTGCTGCTGCCAGAAATCCGACCGGCTTCTTTTTTCTCATTCCGTCACCTCATTGTCATGCCTGTACCATACCTGTCAAAGGATCTCTACCGTAGTTGCATCCACCACTTTCCCACGGAGCACCTTCCGGGATGCCGCATTGCGCACGCGGATGATTTTCCCTATGCGTCCGCGCTGCATTGCCACGCCTTCCACACGCACC
This sequence comes from uncultured Veillonellaceae bacterium, assembly GCA_902773295.1. GTDB lineage: Bacteria > Bacillota > Negativicutes > Selenomonadales > Selenomonadaceae > UBA3796. Next base: position 37,307 of record CACYDT010000095.1, read on the forward strand.
TGTATGCCGTTATGGTTGGCCACAAGCGTGATCTTCGTTCCCGGCTCCATGACAAAAGGACTCTGCAGCATTCTTGCCGTGATGGGAGTGCCTTCCCTTATGACATGGGCAGGCACCCGGCCCATGACCTCTGAGGAGTTCGCCAGATAGACATCTGCCTTGCTTTCTATCTCCCGCTCTTCCATCCGCACATCAGAGGCTGCAATCTCATGCTCCAAGGGGAGATCCCGAGCCGCCACAAGAACCCTGTCATAGACCACGACACGGTAATAGCAATTGACCCTTCGATAAAACTTGCCGTCGATATAAACGGAGACATACACGGGAGTTGTCGCACCATAATGGATCTGCCTGGGAAGCGTTGCCTCGCAGGTAATCTCTCCCGGCGGGCAATGCATGGTCTGCGGTCCGCGGATGAATTTCAGCTCATGCCTCCGGTTTTCCCCCTGCTCTTTCAGCGTGGCTTCCAGCTTCTCTGCGGCGAGCACGGGAAACTGGCTTGCGGGAAGCATCTGAGGATATCGCTCCATCTGTGTTCCCGGGCCATAAGCGCAGGCCTCCGGCAGGAAAAAAAAGCCACTCCACAACAAGCAAAGAATGGCTGCAAATACTGATCTGATTTTCATCAACGCTTCAATCCATTGGCAATTTCCAGCATGGAATCCGAAGTGGTGATAGCCTTCGAATTGGACTCATAGGCACGCTGCGCAATGATCATCTCCACCATTTCCTCGACAATCTGCACATTGGACATCTCCAAGGCTCCCTGAACCAGCGAGCCTGCGCCCTCCTCTCCCGGATTGCCCTCAATGGCATCACCGGAAGCCGCAGAAGTAACAAAAAGATTCTTGCCGATGGCGGTAAGTCCTGACGGGTTCACAAAGCGTGCCAGCGTAATCTGCCCGACCGCTTGCTGCTCGCCGCCGGCAGGCGTACAGGAAACCTGTCCGTCAGCCGCAATGACAATGCTGTCGCTCGGCGCCGTCTCGTCGATGGTAATGCCATCCGCCAGAGGATAGCCGTCCGTTGTCACAAGGCGGCGGTTGGAGTCCAGCTTGAACGTGCCGTCCCTTGTATAGCCGATCGTTCCGTCCGGCAGCTCCACACGGAAAAATCCTTCCCCCTGAATGGCAATATCCGTCGGGTTGTCCGTGGTCTGCAGCGCTCCCTGTGTAAAAAGCCGGTTGGTTGCGGAAAACTTGGTTCCCATGCCGATGGCAAGCCCCGTCGGATACTGGGAATCCGCGCCGCTGTCCGCCCCCGCTTCCCGGATGTTCTGATAGATGAGATCCTGGAATTCCGCCCGGACTTTCTTCCCACCATACGTATTGACATTCGCGATATTGTTGGACACGACATCCATATGCTTTTGCTGGCCAATCATGCCTGAGGCAGCTGACCACATTGCTCTCATCATACAACCATTCCTCCATCAAACAAATCAAACTTCCCCTGTTCTTTATATCGAAGGAAACAGAAAAAACTTAAGCCCTTTATGGAAAATCCGTTGGCTCTCAGCTCAAGCGCCCAATCTCGTTCACGGCCTTATCAAGAAGCGTATCCTGTGTCGTTACGGCTTTGGAACCCGCTTCATAGATGCGGTAATTGTTGATGAGCTCCACCATCTCGGAAACGACATTCGTATTCGATGCCTCCAGGAATCCCTGCTGGATCTCGCCATCCGCCGGCTGGGGATTGGCGCCTTCTCTCGGGTTCCAGAGATTGTCTCCCTGCTTCAGGATGGCCCGGCGATCCGGTCCGAAATCCACAAACATGAGCTGAGCCACCCGCTGCCCATCCGCATAGATATCTCCCTGCGGGCTTATGTTGATGCTGGAAGCATCTGCGGGAATCGTGATGGGGCGCCCCTGGGTATTCAGTACCGCCTGCCCCTTCATATTCTGCAGTTCCCCCGTCGATGAGCGGAAGAAAGCTCCGTCCCTGGTATAGCGAACTCCCTGGTCGGTCTGCACTCCGAAATAGCCGTTTCCTGCAATGGCCAGATCCAGCGGGTTCCCCGTGGTTTTCAAAGCCCCCTGCTCATGATCTATCGCGATTTCGGCAATGGCGGCGCCAAGCCCCAGCGTACCGACACGGGGAGGATTTTTGTGCAGGGAGAACCTCTTGAAGGAAGTTACGTCCAGCCGCGGATCCTCATCATTGATACGCCTGAGATACATTGGCTCGAATTCCTTGTTGATTGCCACATCCCGCTTGAATCCATTGGTATCCGAATTTGCAAGATTGTTCGCTATCGTATCCGTCCGGTTCGTTTCGGCAATCATTCCGGAAGCAGCCACATAAAGACCACGCAACATGCTCATTTCACCTCAAATGCTATGATTTCGATTGCAAAGATGTTCTATGGAATATATTCTCCATCAAAGAAGAAACACCTTCCTCAATCCTTGAATCTTGTATTCGTCGCTTTTCCGTCAAATTTCGCAAAAGCATCCAATGCCTTGCCGCAGCCCATAGCGACACAGGAGAGGGGATCATCGGCCAGTGCCGTAGGAATCTCCGTTTCCCTGCGGATGAGTTCATCCAGACCGTAAAGCATGGAGCCTCCCCCCGTGAGAATGATGCCGCGATCCATGATATCCGCAGAAAGCTCCGGCGGCGTATCCTCCAGGACTTTCTTCACTCGGTCCACAATGTGCGTGACGGACTGGTTGATGGCTTCCGCTGCCTGGAGCGTGGTAATCGGGATGTTTTTCGGCAAGCCGGAAAGCAGGTCGCGCCCTCGGATATCCATGGTCTCATTGCGCGCATTGGAAAAGGCAGCACCTACATTCATCTTGACATCCTCTGCCGTCCGTTCCCCGATCATCATATTGAATTCCCGCTTCACATAGTCGATGATATCCGTATCGAACCTGTCACCGGCAATCCTGAGGCTGGCGCTCGTAACGATGCCCCCCAGGCTGATGACGGCGATATCTGATGTGCCGCCTCCGATATCCACCACCATGGAACCATAGGCCTCGGAAATATCCAGCCCTGCTCCCAGAGCTGCCGCCAAGGGTTCCTCGATGAGCTGCGTGTGGCGCGCCCCGGCCTGCTCGGCCGCTTCCTGCACCGCTCTTTGCTCCACCATGGTAACGCCGGAGGGAATGCAGATCATGATGCGGGGGCGGAACACGAAACTCCTGCCCACAACCTTCTCGATGAAATGGCGCAGCATGCGCTCCGTGATATCGTAATCCGCGATGACGCCTTCCCTGAGGGGCCGTATCGCAACGATGTTCCCGGGTGTGCGCCCAATCATGCGGCGCGCCTCCTCGCCAATCGCCAATACCTGGTTCGTATCCTTGTCCACGGCAACCACCGACGGCTCCCGGAGAACAATCCCCTTCCCCTTGACATAGACAAGCACATTCGCCGTGCCAAGATCGATTCCTATATCCATTGACATCCCAAACATACTGCCAAAAAACTCCTTCCAACAACCTATCTATCAAAACAATCCTATATTGCAAACTAAGTCATTCGCCTGCCTATATCATATAATACTTTTCCAGATATGACAATAGAGGCGGAAGACTCCATTTGAGAATCCCGCCCGCACGCTATTCGATATGGCTCCCGTTTATGGAAGCGGGAGATTCATAGATTTATACTCGTGAGCAGGAAAATTTACCTGCCCACGGTATATGCAGAGACCGTAAAAGCTTTGCCTACGGCAAATTTCAACGGTCTC
>CACYDT010000096.1 GCA_902773295.1 uncultured Veillonellaceae bacterium
GTAAGCCGCCGCAGCTCCTCGGAGTCATCGGTGCTGTTCTCGCTGAAGCAGGAAGCTCCCGCCTCTGTAGGCGGGAGTACGTTCACTCTTCGACATGATTTTCCATATACCTGCTAAAGTCCTAAAAATTCAATAAAACGCAAACTGCGGCAATGATTGCCGAACCGCCCCTTCCCAAGCAAAAAAACTTGCGCTTCCATCCCGCATGGTGGTACACTAGGAACTGTCCAGAAACAACGTGTGCATTTTGAGGGGGACGAATGAATGCCTGAAGAAAAGAAAGCAGCCTCCACGCCCGAGGAAATCGTGGAGGCCACTACCATAGCCGATATCTACCGTGCCGCCAAGCAACTGGAAGGAATCACGGTAAAAACAGAGCTCATCCACAGCGATTTCTTCTCGGAAACCTGTGGCAACGAAGTATATATCAAGCCGGAAAACCTGCAGCATACAGGTGCCTTCAAGCTTCGCGGCGCCTACAACCGCATCAGCCAGCTTTCCGACGAGGAAAAGAAAAGGGGCGTCATCACGGCTTCCGCCGGAAACCATGCCCAGGGAGTCGCCTTTGCCGCACAGAAGCTCGGCGTGAAGGCAGTCATCTGCATGCCTGCCACCACACCGATTCTCAAGGTGGAAGCGACCCGCTCCTATGGCGCCGAAGTGGTTCTCCATGGTGACAGCTTCGACGATGCCTATGCCCATAGCCTCACGCTCCAGAAGAAGCACGGCTATGTGTACATCCATCCCTTCAACGACCGCGAGGTGCTCCTGGGCCAGGGAACCACTGCCCTTGAGATCATCGATGCTCTCAAGGACGTGGATGCCATCCTCGTGCCGATTGGCGGCGGCGGGTTCGCCTCCGGCGTGGCTCTCGCCACAAAGCTCGTGAATCCCGGCGTGAAGGTCATCGGCGTGGAGCCGGAGAATGCCGCCTGCATGAAGGCCGCTCTGGACAAGAGCAAGATTGTCACGCTGAAAAGCTCCGATACCGTGGCGGACGGCTGTGCCGTCAAGACCGCCGGAGACCTCACCTTTGCCTTCTGCAGAAAATATCTGGATGAAATCATCACCGTCTCGGAAATGGAAATCATGAGTTCCCTTCTCTCCCTCATCGAAAAACACAAGCTCATCGCCGAAGGCGCAGGCGTTCTCTCCCTCGCAGCCCTTCCCAAGCTTCCCTTCCACGGCAAGAAGGTCGTTGCCATCGTCAGCGGAGGCAATATCGACATCTCCACGATCTCCGCCCTCATCAACAAGGCTCTCATCGCCAGAGGACGCGAATTCTGCTTCTCCGTGCAGCTACCCGACAAGCCCGGGCAGCTCCTGAAAGTTTCCCAGATTCTCGCAGACGAGAACGCCAATGTCATCAAGCTGGATCACAACCAGGCCAAGGTCACGGACAGCTTCAAAAAGGTCATTTTGGAGGTCACCGTCGAAACCCATAACCAGGAGCATATCCAGCGCATCCTGAAAGCCCTCGAAAAGAACGGCTTCCACGATGTCGAGCAAATTTACTGATATTCCCCAAAGCCGCCAAGCATGGCGGCTTTTCTTCCAAAAATCCTTGCAGAAAGAAAGGAAAATCCGCTCCCATGATCGAATTATCTGATTTGACAACAGAACGCCGCAATCCCCGCAGCGCCCATATTGACGAACTTTCCACCCTGGACATGCTGGCCGTCATCAACGAGGAGGACAAGACCATTGCCTTCGCCATAGAGCGCATCCTTCCCCAAATCGCAGAAGCCGTGGATCTCATCGCCTCGCGCCTCGCGCAGGGAGGGCATCTCTTCTATCTCGGAGCGGGAACCTCCGGGCGCCTTGGCATCCTCGATGCCGTGGAATGCCCTCCCACCTACAGCACGCCGCCGGAATTGGTGCAAGGGCTCATTGCGGGAGGAACGCCTGCCATCTTCCGTGCCCAGGAAGGTGCGGAAGACGATCCCCATCTGGCAGAAAAAGACCTCCGCGAGCATGGATTCCGCAAACAGGATGTCCTTGTGGGGATTGCCGCTTCCGGGCGTACCCCCTATGTCATCGGCGGACTGAAATACGCCCATGGCATAGGAGCCGCCACCATTTCCCTTGCCTGCACGCCATCCCCCGCCATTGCGGAATTCGCCGATATCTCCCTGACCCCGGTCACGGGGCCGGAAGTCGTCACGGGCTCCACCCGCATGAAGGCAGGAACCGCACAGAAAATGGTGCTGAACATGCTTTCCACCGCCACCATGATAAAATTTGGAAAAGTATACGGAAACCTCATGGTGGATGTGAAAGCCTCCAACCAGAAGCTGGAAGAACGCGCCCGCCGCATCGTCATGGATGCCACAGGCTGCAACCGCGAGGAGGCCATCGCATCCCTGGAAAAGGCGGAAGGCAGCGCAAAACTTGCCATCCTGCTCCGGCTCTCCGGCCTGGAAGCGGAGGAGGGAAGAAAGCTGCTGGCGGAATCTGGCGGCCGGCTCGCCCCGGCCATAACAACCTTGCGCTGAAAGGAAGTGACCCTCCTTGGAAAACGGAATCTCTGTCTATCCCGGGCTGGACAACACATTGGAGGAGAACCTCGCCCTCATCGAGCTTGCCGCCTCCTGCGGCATCAAACGCCTCTTTACTTCCCTGCACATCCCCGAGACCGATGCGGACACCCTCCGGAAGGAAGTGGGGCCCGTGCTCCAGGCGGCCAAAGCGCATCACATGGAAGTGATCTCCGATGTCACTCCCGGTGCCATGGAGCTTTTAGGCATCCAAGAGTCCAATATCTCCGCCTTTCGCATGAGAGGCATTACCACCCTGCGCCTCGATGACGGCTACAGCCCCGAAGAAATCGCAAAGCTCAGCCGCAACAAGCAGGGAACCCGCATCCAGCTCAATGCCTCCACCATGACCGGAAAGCTCCTCACTGCCCTCATCAATGCAAAGACCAACTTCGGGAACATCGATGCCCTGCACAATTTCTATCCCCGGCCGGGCACGGGGCTCAGCGAGGAAGCCATTGTCAGGAAAACCGTCATGCTGCACAAGGCCGGCATAGGGGTCGGGGCCTTCGTTCCCAGCCAAAGGAAAAAGCGCAGCCCCCTCTTCGACGGCCTGCCCACCCTGGAGGACCATCGCCAGATGGAGCCCGGCCTTGCCGCCCGCCACCTGATTGCCCTCGGCATAGACTCCGTGTTCATCGGAGACTGCCTGCCCGACGAGAGGGAACTGCGCGCCATCGCTTCGCTCCGTGCAGACCAGATCTCCATCCGCGCAAAGATGCTCACCAAAGATCCCGTGCAGCAGGAACTCCTGGGAAATACCTTCACCTCCCGTGTCGATGAGGCCCGGGATGCCATCCGTGCCCAGGAAAGCCGCGGCCTTGTCTCCGGCCCCATCTACCCGGAAAACACCATCGAGCGCCGTCCCGGGGACATCACCATAGACAACGAGGGCTACCTCCGCTACATGGGAGAGCTGGAAATCATCAAAACCCCCCAACCTGCCGACCGGCGAACAAATGTAGCCGCCCGCGTCCTGGAAGATGAGGTCTTTCTCCTGGACTACATCACGCCGGGACGAAAATTCTCCTTCCTGTTCGAGGAATAGTCTTTTCCCTTGAAAACCGCACGATTTTCCAGTATAATCTATACTGATATTTGAGAATTTTGAAAGGAAGTTGTGTCCTATGAAGGTTCCCCATGCGCGTTCCTGCATCGCCGCAGGGCTCATGCTGCTCCTGCTGTCCACCTCCGCCTCTGCTTCCCCGACCCTGAAGCGTGATTCCCATGGCCATGATGTGCTTCTGCTGCAGCAGAAGCTCAAGGACATCGGCTATCACATCACTGTGACGGACGGCATCTTCGGTGCGGAGACGGAACGGGCTGTGGAGGAATTCCAGAGGGACCAGTCCATCAAGATCACGGGCATTGTGACCAACTCCACCTGGCGCGCCCTGAAGAACGCCAAGGAGAGGAAAGGGGGCGGAGCTGCCCTCGTACAGCTCCCTTCTTCCAAGCCATCTTCCGATCCTTCCCCGCTCCCCAAGGGAAAACTGGTTCCCAACAACACGCCCATCCTGGAAAAGAGCCAGGTGCCTGCCCTGATTGCCACGGCCACGCAGTACATCGGCACCCCATACGCCTTTGGGGGAACAACGCCGAAAGCCTTTGACTGCTCCGGCTATCTCCAGTACGTCTTCGCAAGGCACGGCATCTCCATCCCGCGGCTGGCGGATGAACAGTACCGCCTGGGAACCAGCACGAAGAGCAGCAGCCACCTCGTTCCCGGAGACCTCGTCTTCTTCACCACCTATACGTCAGGCGTCTCCCATTGCGGCATCTATCTCGGCGATGGGAAATTCATCCATGCCTCCTCCAGCAGGGGAGTCCGCATCGACGAACTCTCCAACAGCTATTGGAAACCCCGCTACTACGGAGGCAAACATATCGTAAAATAATAAAAGGAAGGCAGTGATTTCACTGCCTTCCTTTCATTTTACCAATGATACTTCTCCCCACGGCTGATTTTGAATGCCCGGTAGATCTGCTCCACCAGAAGCAGCCGCACCATCTGATGGGTGAAGGTAAACCTGGAAAAGCTCAAGAGAGCGTCCGCTGCCTTCCGCACTTCCCCGGAAAGGCCGAAAGCTCCGCCGATGAGAAAGGCAATGCTGCTGCATCCCCCCAGCGCCAGCTTTTCCATATTTCCCGCAAACTCCTCCGATGACAGCTCCGTTCCGTGCACATCCAGCACAAAGAGATAGCTCCCTTCCGGAACCAGCTTCAGGAGCCGTTCCCCTTCTTTCTGAAGCACCTGTTCCTTCTCAGCCCGGGACGGCGCTTCCGGCATTTTCTCCTCATGGATCTCCCGAACCTCCAGACGGGCAAACGGGCGGAGCCGCTTCACGAACTCCGCGATGCCCATGGTAAGATACTTTTCCTTGATTTTGCCTGCGGCTACAATGGTAATGCGCATCAGTTATTGTCCTGCGGCATCTCTTCCAGGGTAGCCTCCACGGTCTGGGAGTTCCCGTCACTGCGCTCGAGAACAATCGTCACCTTGTCCCCTACTTTATGATCGGCAATCGTATTCCGAAGTTCCGACACACTGTTCATTTCCTTGCCATCCATCTTCAGGATGACATCGCCCGGCTGGATGCCGGCCTTCCCGGCAGGGGCATTCAAAGAGACGCGATAGACATACACGCCCTTGCTGATATTGAGCTGGTAGCCGTAGCGGGCAGCCGTTTCCTTGTCAAAAATAGTGACGCCAAGATACGGACGCGCTACATAGCCTTTGTCCATAATCTCATTCACGATGTTCCGCACCGTATTGATGGGAATGGCAAAGCCCATGCCTTCCACACCGCTGGCCGCAAGCTTCGCGCTGTTGATGCCGATGACCACGCCATCCGCATTCACAAGGGCACCGCCGGAATTGCCCGGATTGATGGCCGCATCCGTCTGGAGAAGCTTCACACGGCGGTCGCTGATTTCCAGCGTGCGATTCAGCGCACTGATGACACCAACGGTAACACTTCCTTGGAACTCCATGCCCAACGGGTTGCCGATGGCAATGGCAGGCTCCCCTACCACAACTTCATCCGAATTGCCGAGTTCCGCTGCGGGAAGATCGTCCGCATCCACTTTCACTACCGCAATATCCGTGAGCGCATCCGCGCCGATGAGCTTGCCCTTGAGGCTCCGCCCGTCCGCAAGGGACACAATGAGTTCCTTGGCTCCCTCGATGACATGGTTGTTCGTGACGATATACCCATCCTTGCGGAAAATGACACCAGAGCCAACGCCTTCCGTCTGCACCGGATTATTGAACCAATCCCTCGCAATGGCCTTGTTGGTAATGCCCACCACTGTGGGCCCCACTTCCTTTGCCACACGCACCGCCGGTGTGTTCCTTGCCTCCGAGAGATTCGCGCCCGAATATGCCGCCGCCGAGGACGAGGACATCCCCCCCGCCGTGTTGTCTCCCGTTCCTCCAAAGGAGCAACCGCTCAGATACACCGCGCCCATGACTGCAAATGCCGCTGCGGACATGGCCCAACGCTTCTTCATAATATTACCGATCATACTGCTCATAGCAATACCCCCTGACTTTTCACGATACGCTCACCGTTTCCTGTTGCGATGCCAATGGCACCGATGATTTCCCGCAAGTATCTTACCAAATCCGGCTGTAAATCTCCTGCAGGCATATTAACATTTGATGAGAGAATGCCAAGCAAATTTTACAATCTATTCCAAGGAAAGTCAAACAGGAATGTTTCCAAACCGGCAGGAAATAAAAGGAATATGACGAAGATATGTATAAAAAGGGATAAAAGAACATGAAGCTCCGAAGTCCCATCAGGCATTCCCACAAAATCAACAAAAAGCGAGTGTGAACAGCAATGATAAAGTTCTCCGTGTTGGTTGTCACGCAAAAGCTCCTGATGGTTATCCTATCTCTTGTGCTGCTTCTTGCAACGGCAGAGCCGACTGCCTCGTCCGCACAGGAAACACCAAGAACCGTCCGTGTCGGCTGGTACCGATCGGAATACTGCCTGACAGACCGTTTCGGAAGGAGAAGCGGCCTGGCCTACGAATACCAGCGGAATCTTGCCGCCTATACCGGATGGACTTATGAATACGTGGACGGCACCTGGGGGGATCTCCTGCAAATGCTGAAAAACGGCGAGATCGATCTCCTGAGCGACGTTTCCTATCTGGAAGATCGTGCGGAATTCATCGATTATTCCTCCCTGCCCATGGGACAAGAATCCTACTATATTTATATCAAAGCCGACAATACCGATATTTCCCCGGATCAGCTGGACACCTTCAATGGAAAGAGGTTCGGCGTGGTTGGCGGTTCTTTCCAGGAAGGGCTTCTGCGGGACTGGGCCGGGAAGAACGGCCTTGCCATAGAAATCGTGGATATCAGCAAGGTGCCAGGTGACGAATATGTGCAGGTTCTCATGCAGGGGGACGCAGATGCACTGGTTGCCATGGACGTGTACAAGAACCGGGAGAATTGTGTTCCGGTCTGCAAGATCGGAGCCTCCAACTATTATTTTGCCGTCAGCAAAAAACAACCGGAACTGCTGCAGGAACTGAATTACGCATTGGAGCGGCTCCAGGAAGAACATCCGAATTACAACCAGAAAATGTATGAGAAATACATTGCCTCCATAAAAACCACTGCCCTTGCTTCTTCTGCGGAAAAAGGCTGGCTGGACACCCATAAGACGGTGCGGATCGGCTATCGGGACGGCTATCTTCCCTTTTGCGACACAGAGCCCGGAAGCGGGAAGATTTCCGGTATCCTGAAGGATTACGAGGAGCATGCATCCACATGCCTGACCAATGCTCCCCTCGTCTTCCAGCCATCTGCTTATCCGACGATGGAGGATTTGATCGATGCCCTGAAAAAAGGGGAAGTCGACTGTATTTTCCCCGCTAATATCAATCCCTACGATGCCGAGAGCATGGGCATCCTGACCACCATGCCCATGATAGGCGCAGAGATATACCTCGTCGTGAGAGCACAGGATCAGAATGATTTTTCCATGAACCGGGAAGTCAGGGTGGCTCTTCCCAAGGGAAGTATCCATCTGGAAACATTCATCAAGGATTTCTATCCGCAATGCCAGATTGCTATTTATGACAGCGAGGAGGACTGCCATAAAGCCGTGGCCGACCAGAAAGCAGACTGCCTTCTGGTCAGCAGCTACCGCATCAATCAGGAGAACAAGCTCCGCAGCAAGTACCAACTCTCGCTGCTTGCCACCGGCAAACAGATCGAGATGGCCTTTGCCGTCAGGGAAGAGGACAAGGATCTGTTTTCCATCCTGAACAAAACCATCAACCTGATTCCGGTCACATCCACGGAATATTCGATTTCAAAATATTCCTCACCGCAAAGAAAAGTATCTCTCTCCGAATACCTGCGGGACAACATGGTTGCTGCGACCACGATGAGTTTTCTCGTGATTGCCCTGATTTCCCTGCTCCTCATCCAGAAAACACGGGCGCAGAAACAGGCGAAGGAACGCCAGGAGCTGATCACGGCCACGGAACAGGATCCTCTGACCATGCTCTACAACCGCAACTTCTTCTATGAATATGCGAACCGCATGCATCAAGAGAATCCACAGCTTCCCTATGATGCCATCGTGATGAACATCGAGCAGTTCCATCTCGTGAACGCCTTGCATGGCATGGAATTCGGAGACCTTATCCTGAAGGCGCTCGCTGACGAGATCCGCGCCTATCTCGACGAGTCGGACGGCATTGCGTGCAGGACGGTTGCCGACCAGTTCGGGCTGTATTGCAGGCACACGGATGATTACCGGAACATCCTCGACCGCTTCCAGAAAAAACTGGATGCCATATCCACATCCACAAAGATCCGCCTGCGCATGGGCGTGATGCCATGGCAGGAAGGAGTCCATCCCATCCAGCTCTTTGACCGCGCCGGCACGGCATGCGGCAAGATGCGGGGCGAGCATCAGAATGCGCTGATGGTTTACAACGAGGATATGAGAAGCCGGGAACTTCGCGACCAGAAACTCCTGAATGACCTCCGGCGCGCACTGGAGGAGCATGAATTTGTCGTCCATTACCAGCCGAAATACGACATCCAGGCCGATCCTCCCCGGCTCTGCAGCGCGGAAGCTCTGGTTCGCTGGCAGCATCCGGAGCTGGGAATGATCCCTCCGTTCGAATTCATCACGCTGTTCGAAAACAAATGCCAGATTAACTTGCTGGATCAATATGTCTGGCGGGAAGCCGCCAGGCAGATGGCAGAATGGCGGGACAAGTTCGGCTTTGTGCTTCCGGTGTCCGTCAACCTGTCCCGCTTGGATGTCTTCGACCCGAATCTGGAATCCATCCTCGATGGAATCATCCAGGAAAACGGGCTGAAGAACGAGGATCTCCACCTGGAAGTCACGGAATCTGCCTACACCGAAGAAGCAAACCAGGTCATCAGCATCATCAGCAAGCTCAGGGAAAAGGGATACCGCATTGAAATGGATGATTTCGGCACAGGATACTCGTCCCTGAACATGCTTTCCGCCATGCCCATCGATGTACTGAAGCTGGACAGGTCCTTCGTCATCAAAATCCTCAAGGACGAGAAAGTGGTGCGCCTCGTGGAATTCATCTTCGATCTTGCCAAAATGCTCCAAGTCCCGATTGTGGCGGAAGGCGTGGAGACAGAGAAGGAAGTGGAGTTCCTGAAGGCCAGAGGATGCGACATGGTTCAGGGATACTATTTCTCCAAGCCGCTTCCCGCATCGGAGTTTGAAAAGAAACTACAAGAACCGAAATAGGTCAGTATAAAAGAAAGCAGGTGCCCTATGTTACTCGAAGAAATTGCCTCAGCCATCGCCAAAGAGCTCACAATACGAAAAAAACAGGTGGATGCCGTCATGGAACTTCTGGACGGCGGCAACACCATCCCATTCATCGCCCGTTACCGCAAGGAAGCGACCGGCTCCCTTGACGAGGAGCAGATCCGGCAGGTGGATGAAAGGATCACCTATCTCCGCAACCTCGTGAAACGCCAGGAGGAAATCCTCGGAAAAATCGAGGAGCAGGGGAAGCTCACGCCCGAGCTTCGACAGTCCATCGAAAAGGCGCAGAAATTGCAGGAGCTCGAGGATCTCTACCTCCCCTACAAACAAAAGAAGCGCACTCGCGCCCAGATTGCGCGCGAAAAGGGGCTGGAGCCCCTCGCCAATGCCATGCTCATGCAGCTTTCCACCAAAGGCACGGCAGAAGAAGCCGCCAAGCCCTTCCTCAATGAAGAAAAGGGCATCAGCTCCACCGAGGATGCCCTGGCCGGAGCCATGGACATCGTAGCGGAAAACGTCATGGAAGAAGCCGCCCTGCGACAGAAAATGCGCCAGCATCTCTGGAACACAGGCATCATTTCCACGGAACTGGACAAGGAAAAGGACTCGGAGGAAAGCCAGGTCTTCCTCATGTACGACGGCTACGAGGAACCCGTGCGCTCCCTCCCGTCCCACCGCATCCTCGCCATCAACCGCGGAGAGAAGAAAGGCGCCCTCAAGGTGAAGCTCTCTGCCAACCATGCAGATAACATCGAGCAGATCTTCAAGCGCACCTATCGCCGGCCCTCCATCTTCACCGAGCATTTGCGCGCTTCCATCGAGGACGGCTACAAGCGCCTCCTGTTCCCCGCGCTGGAGCGGGAAATCCGCGCACAGCTCACGGAAACTGCCGAGGCCCAGGCCATCAAAGTCTTCGGCATCAACCTCAAGCAGCTTCTCCTTCAGGCGCCCCTGTCCGGCCATATCGTCATGGGCCTGGATCCCGGGTACCGCACCGGATGCAAGATGGCCGTGGTAGACGCCACAGGGCATGTCATTGACCATGGCGTGCTGCAGGTCACGAAAAGCGATGCCGAGCGGGATGCCTCGGCCAAAAAAGTCCTCGCCCTCATCAAGAAGCACCATGTCACCCTACTCTCCATCGGAAACGGAACGGCTTCCTATGAAACCGAGGAATTTGTCGCCAACCTCATCCGGGACAACGGCCTCTCGGATGTCCACTACCTCATCACCAACGAGGCCGGCGCCTCTGTCTACTCCGCCTCGAAACTGGCGAAGGAAGAGCTGCCCGAATACGATGTCACCATCCGCGGCGCCGTCTCCATTGCCCGCCGGGTGCAGGATCCCTTGGCCGAGCTCGTGAAGATTGACCCACAGGCCATTGGCGTGGGACAATACCAGCATGATGTGAACCAGAAAGAACTCACAGCCACGTTGGATGCCACCATCGAGTCCGCCGTCAACCATGTGGGCGTGGATCTCAACACGGCAAGCGGGGCGCTCCTCAAGCACATCGCAGGCATCAATGCCGCGATTGCAAAGAACATCGTCGCCTACCGCAATGAGAACGGGATCTTCACGAACCGCAAACAGCTCTTGAAAGTTCCCCGACTGGGGCCTGCCGCCTTCACCCAATGCGCGGGCTTCCTGCGCATCCACGATGCGGCCTCCCCTCTCGACAACACACCGGTTCATCCGGAGTCCTACGAGCTGGCAGAAAAGATCCTTACGCGTCTCGGCTTTGAACTCAAGGATCTCGCCGACAAGAACCAGCTTGCCATGCTCGCTGCCAAGCGGAAGCTCGTGGATGAGGAAAAACTGGCCAAGGAGCTTGACGCGGGGCTTCCCACCGTCCACGACATTCTCGATGCCCTTGTGAAACCGGGACGCGATCCTCGCGAAAGCCTCCCTGCCCCCCTGACGCGCCAATCCGTCGTGAAGCTCTCCGACATCCAGACGGGCACTGTCATGCGCGGGACCATCCGAAACATCACGGATTTCGGCGCTTTCGTGGACATCGGCCTCAAAACCGACGGCCTCATCCATATCTCGGAACTCAGCAAAAAACGCGTCAAGCATCCCCTGGATGTGATTTCCGTGGGGGACATCGTGAATGTCATGGTCATCGGCATCGACGAAAAACGAAACCGCATCAGCCTCTCGCTGAAGCAGGTACCTAAGGAGGCTTTTAACAGTTCAAGATAAATTGATAAAAGCTATAAAATATTAAACTATTACATCACATCATCAGAATATATGTTCTTGACTTTGTCACCATCTATGATACTATAGAATCAAGGAGGTGAGGATGGTGATAAAGTCAGCCAGGATAAAACTGTTGCCGAACAACAAACAACGGACGAAGCTGTTCCAGTTTGCAGGCTGTTCCAGATTTGCCTACAACTGGGCACTGGACAAGCAGATGAAGAACTTCTATGAAGGGCGCAAGCTCCAGAGTGACTACGAC
>CACYDT010000097.1 GCA_902773295.1 uncultured Veillonellaceae bacterium
AGGTTGCTTTGTTCTTCGAATAGCACGATGAAGCGGTGGTTGACCAGATAGGAGAGATCGTTGCGCTCAAGGCTGAAGAAGACGTGCTTCAGAGTGTTGATGGTGATGTCTTCCGGCTTCGTAGGTATGCCCGTGATTCTGGTATGTATGGCGGAAAGGTCTGTGGGATTGCTGAATCTGCTTCGGAATATGGAATCCTTGAAAGTGCGCTTGGGTTTGGCTTCATCCACAGTGCATGCACCCCTTTCTTGGTAATTTTCTTACCATTATTATAGCAATCTGGGTGATGGTGTCAATGGGGGAGGAATCAAGCGGCATAAGGCTATTAGTCATATTTATGTAAAGGATGGTGTCACATACATGAAGACAGCAGGAGCAATCATATAGATGGGCTGAAAGAAATAACGTTTGACAGTTCTCTTTCCAGAGTGTATATTGGGAATAGATGAATTTCATAAATGAGGGACAGGTGCCGTTGGCTTAATAGAGAAACCGGTGGGATGCCGGTACGGTCACGCCACTGTATTGCGGAAGAGCCTTACGATGTGCCACTGGGAGGATTCCCGGGAAGGCGTGGGGCTTTGATGATGCAGAGTCAGGAGAACTGCCTGTCCGGCAATCACCATTTGACCTACGAAGGATGGGGACGGGGATTCTGGCCTTTTGCGGGCTTTGTTGCCTTTCTTCGTCGTGGGGAAGGGCTTTTTTTATGGAGGGAGATCATGAGCGGAGTATTTTATGGAATCGGTGTCGGCCCCGGGGATCCGGAGCTCCTGACCATCAAGGCAATCCATGCCATCGAGAAAGTGGATGTCCTGATTGCGCCCAAGACAGAGAAGAAGGACGGAAGTGTCGCGTTGACGATTGCCAGGCCATACCTCAAGAAGGATGTGGAGATTGTCTACCAGGTGTTCCCGATGGTGAAGGACTTTGCGGATTCCACGGAGGCGTGGGAAGCGAACAAGTCGGAAATCCTGGCACTCTTGAAGGCCGGGAAGAATGTCGCTTTTCTGACCCTGGGCGATCCGATGTTCTACAGCACTTATATCTACGTCTATCGCCTGTTGGAGCATGAGGGGATTGACATCGAGACGATTCCGGGGATTCCGGCTTTTGCCGCGATCGGCAGCAAATTGGGATACCCCATTGTGGAGGGCAATGATATTCTGTCCGTTATCCCGGCCACGGCAGATATGGAAAGTATCCGGAAGGCCGTGGCGGCTTCGGACAATGTCGTGCTGATGAAGGTCTACAAGAATTTCCCGGAGATTGCCGATCTTCTTGAGGAAAACGGCATGGCAGAGCATGCTGTCATGGTGAGCCGTTGCGGGCTTCCCGATGAAAGGCGCATCGATGATATCTCGGCACACAAGAACGAACCCGTGAACTACCTTTCCACTATCCTCACGAGAAAAAACATTGGATGAGGGGGATGGTTGTGTGAGAAGGACAGCAGCATGCTTGGTATGCCTGATGTTGGCAGTCTTGCTGTTTTCTGCATGCGGCATGCAGGAAGAAAAAGCATCTTCGGGCAGTTCAGGGGATGCTTTTGCCGTTCTGGAGGATGATGCAGGGAGAAGGGTCGTGCTTCAGCAAAAGCCGGAGCGCGTGGTTGTGACATCCGCATCTTTCCTGGAACCGTTGCATGAAGTGGGAGGAACTGTCGTAGGACGCCCCGATTCCAAGACGAAGATGCCGGAGTATGCCAAGGATATCCCGAGTGTAGGGCAGGTATACCAGATTGATGTGGAAAAGGTTCTCGCCTGCAATCCGGATCTCGTTATTGTCAACAAGGGGATGAACGAGAAGCTGGTACAGACCATGGAGGATAATGGCATTTTGACCGTTGTCGTGGACATGAAGAGCTATGAGGATGTGAAACGCGAGCTCCGCCTGTTTGCCCGGATAACGGGGAACCGGGAAAAGGGCGAGCAGGTTATCACCGGGATGGACAGCAAAATCCGGTCCGTTCAGGAGAAGATGCCGAAGGAGCGGAGGCGGGTCGCCATCCTGCACAGCACGAACCAGGGGCTCAGCGTCCAGCTGGAGGGGAGCATTGCCGGCTCCATTGCATCGATGCTCGGCTGGGAGAATGTGGCTTCCGGCATGACGCCCATGGAGAAGAATCCGGACGCCGCCCCTTACAGCTTGGAAACTCTTGTGGAGCAGAATCCCGAGATCATCTTCGTGACAAGCATGGGAAAAATGGATGATATCAAAAAGAATATGCAGAAAACCATTGAGGAAAACCCGGCATGGCAGACAGTGCCTGCAATTCGTGCAAATCGGCTGTATTACCTGCCACAGGATATGTTCCTGCTGAGTCCGGGCATCCATTATCCGGAGGCTGTAGAGATGATGGCATCTCTGATCTATCCCGAGGTGTCGAAATGAACCGGCGGCGGGCACTTCTTTTGGGAGTGTTTGCCGTTTTGTCGTGTGCGGGTTTTGTCCTGAGCATCGTGAAAGGCTCTGTGGAAATCCCAATCGCAGAGATCTGGCAGGCGCTGATGGGGGAAGGCGCCGGAATCCATGAGCAGATTCTCATGAATATCCGCTTGCCCCGTACCATTGTCGCGGCATTGGTGGGGATCAACCTTTCCCTGTCCGGCGCTATTCTTCAAGCCATTATGAAAAATCCTCTGGCAGATCCGCACATCATCGGCATTTCCTCCGGCGCGGGTCTGGCGGGTATTTTCATCATGCTGCTGCTGCCGGAGCAGGGATGGCTCATTACGCCTGTCGCATTCGTCGGTGCAATGGCGGCGGCTCTCTGCATCTATGTGCTGGCATGGAAGAACGGCATCCGGCCCATTCGCATCATTCTGGCCGGTGTGGCGGTATCGGCTTTTTTGGGCGCCGGGATCTCTGCTCTCATGATCTTTTACAGTGACCGCGTGCACAGTGCGCTCATGTGGATGGTAGGAGGGCTTTCTGCGCGGAGCTGGCCCCATGCCGCTATCATCTATCCCTATACAATCCTGGGATTCTTGCTGGCCTTTTTGGGGGCGCGGCATCTGAACATCCTGCAGCTGGGAGATGAAATGGCGAAGGGGCTGGGCATGCGCGTAGAGCTCACCCGCCTCGCAATGACAGCCGTGGCGGCAATCCTCGCAGCGAGTGCTGTTTCCGTCGCAGGGCTTTTGGGATTCGTGGGGTTGATTGTCCCTCATGCGGCAAGGCTCATGGTTGGCTCGGACTATCGGTTTCTTCTGCCGGCCTCGGCGCTTCTCGGAATGGTCGTGGTGATGTTCAGCGATACCTTTGCCCGCACGGCCTTTGCTCCCACGGAACTTCCTGTGGGAATCATCATGGCCGCTTTGGGAGCGCCCTTTTTCCTGTTCCTCCTCAGAAGGGAGCTGTAGCCGATGCTTCTGGAAACAAGAAATCTCACGGTTGCCATCGAGGGAAAGACCATACTGGAACATGTTTCTCTTCGGTTTGCGGAGGGGAAGCGCACATCCATCATCGGCCCTAATGGAGCGGGGAAATCGACGTTGCTTCGGGCATTGTCCGCGCTCAATTTCGACTATCGGGGAGAGATCCTTCTGGATGGGGAGGAGATCCGCAAGATGGGGCGAAAGAGGCTTTCTCGGAAACTGGCCATTCTCCCGCAGAATGTGCAGGCGCCGCCGGATACCACAGTGGAACGTCTTGTGGATTACGGCAGGTTCCCTTACCGCAGCTGGTTCTGGGGGAGCGATGCCAAGGAAGACAGGGAAGCCGTGGAATGGGCGCTTTCCGTAACGCATATGGAGGAGTTCCGTCAGAGGCAGGTCATTTCCCTTTCCGGAGGCGAGCGCCAGCGGGCATGGATTGCCATGGCGCTTGCCCAGCGCCCGCAGGTTCTGCTCCTGGACGAGCCGACGACTTATCTGGATATCGCCCATCAGTTGGAGGTCATGCAGATTGTCCGGCAGCTCTATGAAACATATCGCATGACGATCATCATGGTGCTCCATGATATCAATCATGCGATGCAATATTCAGATGAGATTGCGATTGTCAAGAACCACGGCATTTTTGCCCAGGGACCACCAAGGGAAATCATCACAGTGGACACGCTCGCGGAGGTTTTCGGTGTCAGGGCGGATATCTTCATCAACAGCCAGGGGGCGGCTATCCTGTCACCGATTTCCATTGTCCGCGATGGTGCAGAAGAACGGGATGGTTCTTGGACAAGTTGAGTTATACTAGAGACCGTGGGCAGGTAAATTTTCCTGCTCGCGAGTATGGGAACTGTAAACTGATGATGGTTGCGATCAAAAAAGGACTGCCGAAGGAGCAGTCCTTTTCTTTCATGGATGTGAGAGGTTGCTACTTTTGGGAGAAGGCGTAGTCCAGCAGTGCTGCAGCCTCATGGAAGCGGGTATTGTCGTCATCGGAATGCATGATGATGACGATGAGTTCCTTGCCGTCCCGCTCTGCCGCAGCCGCCAGGCAGCCTCTTGCCGCTCTGGTCCATCCTGTTTTGATGCCGGTGCAGCCAGGGTATGTCGTCAAAAGTTCATTCGTATTCTCGCAATATTCCACATGACCGCGTGGTTTCAGATAGTAGATGTTCCTGGCCGGTGTGGAAACGATTGCGCGGAACTGCTTGTTTTTCATGCCATAGGCAGCAATCTTTGCCATATCTCTTGCCGTGGAATAATGGTTCGGATCCGGCATCCCATTGGGATTGACAAAATGGGATGTGGTGGCGCCGATTTCTGCCGCTTTTTGGTTCATGAGCTTTGCAAAGGATGGCTGATTTCCGCTGATCGCTTCTCCTACAGCCAGAGCTGCGCCATTGTCCGAAATCAGCATCATCTGGCGCAGGAGATCCTGGAACCTGAGCTCTTCTCCTGCTTGCATGCGTGTGCTTTCCACATCAACCGCCTGGGGAGAAATCGTGATGATTTTTCCGGGATTCCCTGTCTCCAGGCCGATGATGCAGGTGAGCATCTTCGTCATACTGGCGGGATATTCCCGTTTGTCTGCGTTCTTCTCGTAAAGCACTTTTCCATCGGCTGCATTGATGACAATTGCAGCATCCGCAGTGACGGGAGGCGCGGCAGCCAAAACGAGCTGTGCCTGCATGCTCAGGAACAGGGCAATGCCGAGAATGCCCCACAATAGTTTTTTCATGATGGATTCCCCCTTGAAGAAAACAACAAAAATCGGCATAGAGGGTAAGATACCTTCCATGCCGAAATCATCTCTCATGGTGCCGAAGGCCGGACTTGAACCGGCACGTTGTTGCCAACGGCAGATTTTGAGTCTGCTGCGTCTGCCAATTCCGCCACTTCGGC
>CACYDT010000098.1 GCA_902773295.1 uncultured Veillonellaceae bacterium
TATACTCGTGAGCAGGAAAATTTACCTGCCCACGGTATATGCAGAGACCGTAAAAGCTTTGCCTACGGCAAATTTCAACGGTCTCTAGTGTAGTTGAACACGCTCAAATCCAGGGAATCGAATCCTTCCAGCAGTTCCACGACCCGGGAGGCAATTTTCTCTACGCCTCCCGCGTTGCGGCTTTCCACATTCACCGGCATATTGGGATCATGGAGGGAAAGGCGGATGAGCGCCCATCCGTCTTCAAGAACCAGACGGACACCTTCGTAGGATGGCTTCGCAATCTTGATGCCGGCCTTTTCGGCGCGCTCCTCGAATGTCTCCAACACCGTTTCACCATAGGAACGGAAGTCCTCTTCCCCCTTGATCTTGATGCGATACTCCCTGGCCTCTGCCGGCTGCCCAAGCTTCTCGATGAGACTGCCGAGGCGCTTGCCTTCCTTCCTTGCCTTTGCTGCCGCAACCAGAAGTTTCACGGCAAGATAGGCGCCATCATCCAGATAGTAGTTCTCCGAAAGAGCCCCGTGCCCCGAAGTCTCGATGGCCAGAGGCGAGACGGTTCCCGCCTTGTTCTGGCGGATGCATTCGTCGATGACGTTCTTGTAGCCCCGCTTGTAGCGAAGATGCTTCAGACCCAATTCCTTTTCCAAGAACACCGCCAGCTCATCCGACGTGACGGAGTCCGTAATGATGGTGCTCCCCGGGTATTTGGGGGCAAGAATCGCCGCAATCATGGCAATGAGAGAGTTCCGGCTGATATCCTCGCCAGTTTCCAGGACAGCGCTCATGCGATCCACATCGGTGTCGAAAATCAGGCCAAGATCTGCCTTGCTGTCCAGGACAGCCTTGCGAATTGCTGCCATGGCCTGCTTGTTCTCCGGGTTCGGAATATGGTTCGGGAACATGCCGTCCGGCTCCAGGAACACGCTGCCGCTCGTATCGGCTCCCAGTGGCTCAAGAACCTTTGTGGCAAAGAAGCCGCCGGCGCCATTGCCGGCATCCACGACGATATGCATTCCCGCCAGAGGCTTCTCGCCGTCCCCAAGCTCCGCACGAATCTTCCCGCAGAGATGCTTCGCATAGAAATCGATGAGGTCGAGCTTCTCCACCTTCGACAAGTCGCCGCTCAGCTCCGGTGTGCGGGCAGCGCCTTTGAGGATTTCAACAATGTCCTCATGCTCCACGCCGCCATCCTTAGTGAAAAATTTCATGCCGTTGCGGTTATAGGGAAGATGGCTTGCCGTAATCATGATGGAACCGTCCATCCCGGTATCCTCAAAGACGATAGACATGAACATGGCCGGAGTCGATGCCATGCCGCAGTCAAACGCCTTTGCACCTGCCGCTGTCAAGGCTTCCAGAACAGCTTTCTTGAGCTTCCTAGCCGAAATGCGGGAGTCATGCCCCACAGCAATGCGAAGCTCTGCTTTCCGTTTCCCCAGCCGATGCGCCAAAAAATCGAGAAAGCCGCCTGCAATCCGATTCGCAACCTCCGCCGTGAGATTCACGGGTTCATCTGCAACCCCTTCCACTGCCACGCCTCGCACATCGCTGCCATTCTGCAGCTTCATGATTTCCTTTTCGGATGAAACTCCTGCCATTTCCAATCTCCCCCTTTATCAAATCCATCCATCACCAAAAAACTCATTTTCCACCGCCATGCAGAGCATGTGATATACGGGAAGATGATATTCCTGTATGCGGAAGGTCTCCTTCTCCGGAACCCGGATGCAGATGTCCGAAAGACCTTTCAGCTTCCCGCCGCTCTCACCTGTCAAGGCGATGGATTTCACGCCCTTGGCCCTTGCCATATGGACCGCATAAACGACATTCGCGGAATTGCCGGATGTGCTGATGGCAAGCAGGACATCCCCGGCCTCGCCCATGCCGAGGATCTGCTGTGCGAAAGAGAGATCCGGCGCCTGGTCATTGGCAAAGGCGGTATTGAGGGCTACCTGATTCACCAGGGAAAGCGCCGGAAGCGCTCCCTGGAGATGTTCCGCAAAATAGTCTGCCACCTCGGGACAAGTCTCTTTCAGACGAGCGCACATGCTCTCATCCAGCTTTCTCGGCAGCAAAAATCCTTTCATGAGCTCCCCGACGATATGCTCGGCATCGGAGGCGCTGCCCCCGTTGCCGCAGGCAATGAGCTTGTGCCCCCCGCGATAGCTTTCGCAGATGGCCTCTGCCGCCGCATTGAGATCCTCTTTGCAGACAGCAAGTGCCGGATAACGAACCATCAAATCTTCGATTTTCTGCTCAGTCGATGTTTTCATCATGGAACCTGCCTTTCCCGATCGATCCCGTACCTTTTCTTGATATGATCCAGCATGGATTGAAGTTCCCGTTTCTGCCTCAAGTGCGTCTCGTAATCCAGATCATTGGAATCCATCCGCATGCGCCGCTCAAGTTCGTCAATCCGTTGCTGCAGGCGAGTGGCCGCCTCTGGAACCATAGTAGCGTATCCCCTTTCCTTAAGTATACCAAAAACTATAGCAAAAAAAAAGACCGCCCACAACTGCGGACAGCCTTTCTGCTCCCCATTTTCCTTTTCGAGCCGGGTCATCTTCTCCTGTTGCCCCTAGCACCCTTGTCTTCCGGAATCTCGTCCCAGTCGATATTCATGAGCTTCTCCAAAAGCTCTTCCTCGGAGGATGCCTCAATACGGGTGTGCTTGACAGCTTCCGTTGCCTTTTCCTTTCCCGGATGCTTCTCCTTTTCCAGATGCTTTTCCTTTTCCGCTTCCTTCTTTTCCTCCGCGCGCTTCTCCTTCGCGGCCTCCATGCGTTCCTTCTGCTGTGTGGTCATCTTTTCCAGATCGGCAAACAGCCGCATATTCCCGTCATCGTCAAAGGAAATGGAGATGCGCTTGAACTGCACGCCTTCCCCAAGCTCCCCGTTTTTCTCGATGCGCTTGGTCATCTCCACGGCGGAATCGACCTTCCCCATGACTTCCTTGGCATAGTCTTCGTCATTGGCCATGCGCTCCAGCTCATCCCCTCGGAGAATCACGGAATACTGCTTCGTGGCCTGGTCGAGGGCCTTCGGGTCGTTCACGTCATCCGCGATGATGAAATCATAGTCGCCATATTCCTCCCGGAGTTTCGCGAGGAAGTCCTGAGCTTTGGCGGAAAGCCGCTCTTCCGGGGACTTCACGGATTCCTCTTTGGCTCCTCCTATGGGCTGCTTCCTCTGCTTCGCCAGGGCAGCCAGTCCCTCGCGGGAAATCTCCACATCGAAGTCCCCGCCATACTTCGCCATGGGATCCTCCGCCTTCCGGGAGCCGTTCCCTTTCCCCGGCTCTGCCGCGCTCTTGCGAAGCTGGGCAGCATTTTTGTAAAACGTCTGCTGATAATTCGTGTTGATGGCCATAACCTCATCATCCTCCCTTGATGACAATGAAATCCGTTTCTATGCTATCGCGGAAATCCCTGTACAATCCAGAAACTTCCCCTTATCTATGCTGTATTTATAATCAAACTTAACAAACAATGTTAAATATTTTTATAAATTTTGTTGTTCGTTAACTACTCACGACAAGCCGA
>CACYDT010000099.1 GCA_902773295.1 uncultured Veillonellaceae bacterium
CTCGGCTTGTCGTGAGTAGTTAACGAACAACAAAATTTATAAAAATATTTAACATTGTTTGTTAAGTTTGATTATAAATACAGCATTCCTTTACTATGAAAAATTAGCGAATCAAGCCCGCAAGGGCGTAGTGCGAAGCATCGTTTCGCACAGAGTTTGGGGCAAAAACTTGCAATTTTTGCCGGATTGTGCTAGTATTCTGTATTGTGAAATCCTTTGAAACAGAGCAGTAGGGTGATGGCAGCCTATAGAGAGCCGGCGGTGGGTGGAAGCCGGTGGCCGGAGCATCCGAACTCGCTGCGGAGGAGCGCCGGGGAAATCCGGCGACGCTCATCACGTTACGATGCCGAGAGGGCAGGGAATCTGCCAAGCAGGGTGGTACCGCGAGTTTTTCGTCCCTGGCCGGAGCATATCCGGCCGGGGGCGTTTTATTTTATGCTCGTGGGCAGGAAAATTTCCCTGTCCACGGTATGGCAGAGCCTGTAAAGCTATGCCTAATGTATAGGAGGTTTTTTCATGGAGAAATATTCGCCCCAGGCAATTGAGAAAAAGTGGCAGAAGAAATGGCAGGAGGAAGATGCCTACAGGACAGAGATGGATGCATCCCTGCCCAAGTACTACACATTGGAGATGTTCCCCTATCCGTCGGGCAATTTGCACATGGGTCATGTGCGGAACTATTCCATCGGGGATGTCCTGGCTCGCTACAAGACCATGGAAGGCTATAATGTCCTTCATCCCATGGGATTCGATTCCTTCGGCATGCCGGCCGAGAATGCGGCCATCAAGCATGGTGTCCATCCTGCGGAGTGGACGTACAAAAACATTGAGAACATGGAACGCCAGCAGAGGGAGATGGGGCTTTCTTATGACTGGGAGCGGGAAGTCATTACCTGCGCCCCGGAATACTATCGGTGGACCCAGTGGCTGTTTGAATTGTTTTACAAGAGGGGACTGGCTTACAAGAAGAAGGCCTCCGTCAATTGGTGCGATACCTGCGGCACGGTTCTGGCAAACGAGCAAGTTATTGATGGAAAATGCTGGCGCTGCGACTCCGAGGTCCATAAGAAAGACCTTTCCCAATGGTTCCTGAAGATTACGGACTATGCGGATGTATTGCTCAAGGATCTCGAAAAGCTCAAAGGCTGGCCGGAACGTGTCAAAATCATGCAGGAGAACTGGATCGGAAGGAGCGAGGGCCTGGAGTTCACGCTGGAGGTTCCGGAGCTTGGGGAGAAGATTCCCGTCTATACGACGCGCCCCGATACGTCCTATGGCATTACCTTCCTCGCTCTGGCGGCGGAGCATCCTCTGGTGGAGAAAATCTGCGAGAATAACCCGAAGGCAGAGGAAATCCGCGCGTTCTGCAAGAAGGTGCGCGGCCAGTCGGAGATTGAGAGGACATCCGGCGAGTCGGAGAAAGAGGGCATTTTCACCGGCTACTACTGCATCAATCCTTTCAATGGCAACAAGGTGCAGATCTGGGTGACGAACTATGTTCTCGCGGAGTACGGCACGGGGGCAGTCATGGGCGTTCCTTCCGGTGACCAGCGCGACTGGATGTTCGCGACGAAATATGGGATCGACAAGATCCTCACCCTGCAGCCGAAGGACAAGGAGCTCAAGCTGGAGGAAATGACAGCGGCCTATGTGGAGAAGGAGGGCGTTCTGGTCAATTCCGGAGAGTTCACCGGCATGGAAATGCACAAGGCTATGGCGGCTATCATTGATTATGCGGAAGCCAAGGGCTTCGGCAAGCGCCGTGTGAACTACCGCCTGCGGGATTGGCTGATTTCTCGTCAGCGGTATTGGGGCGCTCCCATTCCCGTCATCCATTGCCCCCATTGCGGCGAGGTTCTTGTGCCGGAGGCGGATTTGCCTGTACGCCTGCCGGAGAATGTGAAGTTCGAGCAGGGCGCCGTGTCGCCTTTGGCACAGTGCGAGGAGTTCCTCCATTGCAAGTGCCCGAAGTGCGGGGCGGATGCCAAGAGGGAAACGGATACCATGGACACCTTCATCTGCTCGTCCTGGTATTTCCTGCGGTATGCGGATCCCAAGAATGCAGAAGCGTCTTTCGCCAAGGACAAGGTCAATTACTGGGCGCCGGTGGATCAGTATATCGGCGGCATTGAGCATGCTATCCTGCATCTTCTCTATGCACGCTTCTTCACGAAAGTATTGAAGGATGCCGGAATGGTGGATTTCGACGAGCCGTTCACGAATCTTCTGACGCAGGGCATGGTCATCAAGGACGGCGCGAAGATGTCCAAGTCCAAGGGCAACGTCGTCTCTCCGGAAGAGATCATTGCCAAGTACGGCGCCGATACGGCACGTCTCTTCATTCTGTTCGCTGCGCCTGTGGATCGGGATCTGGAGTGGAGCGATCAGGGCGTGGAGGGAGCATTCCGCTTCCTTGGACGCGTATGGCGTATTCTTGGACGTTTTGAGGAATCTATCAGGCAGGCTCCGAAGGAATACGATGTGGCGGCACTGTCCAAGGAAGAGAAGGAGCTTCGCTGCGTCCTTCACAGAACCATCAAGAAGGTCACGGAGGATGTGCGGGACAGGTTCATGTTCAACACGGCCATCAGCTCTATCATGGAACTTGTGAATGCGTTTTATGCGTTCCAGGACAAGGAGCTTGCGGCGGGGCTTGCCCGTGAGATTGCCGATGCGCTTCTCCGCATGCTGGCGCCTTTCGCTCCCCATATTGCGGAGGAGCTCTGGTTCCTTCTGTTTGGGGAGGGAAGTGTCCATCGCCAGAAATGGCCTTCCTATGACGAAGCGGCCATGGTGCAGGAGGAGATCGAGATTGTGCTCCAGATCAATGGGAAGGTGCGCGACAAGCTCCGTGTCCCCGTCGGCCTGGACCGTGCCGCCATGGAGCAGCTTGCCATGGAGCAGCCGCGTGTGCAGGAGCTTACGGAAGGCAGGAGCATCGTGAAGGTCATCTGTGTTCCGGGCAAGCTCGTGAATGTCGTGGCAAAGTGAATTATAATTTTCTTTTCGACAGGAAGTAGGGAACTTTTGTCAAATATAACAAGATAAAGAGCTTTTCTGGCAAAAAGATTTGTTTGCAAAAGAGGTGACTTTCCTTGTTGAAGCAATATAATCTGGAATCTCTGAGAGCCGGCATGGTGCTTGGTCGAGATGTACTGGATACGAATGCGAATGTCCTGATCGGGAAGGGGACTGTCCTGACACAGGATATGATATATTCCTTGATGGATCGGCCCATCTTTTCCGTGTATATCCAGGAAGAAGAGAAGGAAGAAATCAATATACCGGGCAGGGAGCATTTGCTGGACAATGCCTATGTGAACTGTTATGAGAGCGTGTATACGCGTGTATATCAGCTTTTTGTGGAGTTGCTGGAATCCGAGATGCTGGATGTCGATGAGCTTCGGGCAATCGTTTCCGATGAGATTATTCCCAAACTCTGCGATGGCGCCAAAGCGGTATCGCAGATACATAATATGTCCCGCAGCGGGGACTATCTGATCCATCACTGCATGCGTGTCGCAATCCTGGCAGGGCTCATAGGGCATTGGCGGAAATGGCCGAAGGACAGGCAGGTGGATTTCGTGATATCCGGCCTTCTTCATGATGTCGGGAAGCAGCTCATTCCCCCGGACATCCTGAACAAGCACGGGAAGCTCACGCCGGAGGAGTTCCGCACGATACAGAAGCATCCGGAGCATGGGTATAATATGCTGAAATTGGGACCGCTGAAGGACAAGAAGGACATTCTTTTCGGCATCCTGCAGCATCACGAACGCTGCGACGGTTCCGGATATCCCAATGGCGTGAAAGGGGACCAGATCAATGAGTTCGCCCTGATTCTCGGCATCCTGGATATCTATGACGCAATGGCCGCAGACAAGGCGTATGCCAGGCGGAAATCCCCGTTTGATGTGTTCAACATCCTCTACGAGGATGTCCTGAAGGGGAAGCTGGACACGGAATATGGTGTTTATTTCATGCGCAAGCTGTGCCATTCCCTGAACGGCAACTGGGTGCTGCTGAGCACGGGAGAGAAGGGCCGCATTGTCTACATAGATGAGAGCCGGGTGAAAGCATTGCCGGTGGTTCAAGTGGATGACAACAAGTTTATTGACCTCAACCGGGATTCCAGTGTCAAGATAGAGACCATCCTTCGGGCTGAGGAAGTGTAGAAGGCTGTATGGAAGGCGGAAAAGCGTGGAAGAGTTCCATGCTCTTCCGCCTTTCTTTCCGGATGGGTTGGAGAATGGAGGGACAGGGCATGGTGCCAAAGCTCAATAAGATGCAGTTTTCGGAAGAGACACCCTTCGAGGTGGTGGCTCCTTTTGAACCTATGGGAGACCAGCCACGGGCCATTGAGGATCTGGCGGCGGGAATCGAGAACGGGCAGGAAGCGCAGGTACTTCTGGGGGCAACGGGAACGGGGAAGACCTACACGATTGCCAAGGTCATCGAGAAAGTGCAGAAGCCTACCTTGGTCATTGCGCATAACAAGACCTTGGCGGCGCAGCTGGCCAGCGAGTTCAAATCCTTTTTCCCGCACAATTATGTGGGATATTTCGTAAGCTACTATGACTACTATCAGCCGGAGGCCTATATCGCTTCGACGGACACCTATATCGAGAAGGATGCTTCCATCAACGACGAGATTGATGAGCTTCGCCATTCTGCGACCTGTTCCTTGTTCGAGCGGCGGGATGTGATCGTTGTTGCGAGCGTGTCCTGCATCTATGGCCTGGGTTCTCCGGAGAGCTACCATGAGATGGTGCTTTCCCTGCACAAGGGGCAGGAGGTTGACCGGGATGCCATATTGCGGAAGCTCGTTTCCATGCAGTACGAGCGCAACGATATCGCCTTCGAGCGAGGCAGGTTTCGCGTGCGGGGCGATGTGGTGGAGGTGTTCCCGGCAGGATACAACAACAGGGCTGTGAGGATTGAGCTCTTCGGGGACGAGGTGGACCGCATCCTGGAATTTGATGTGACGACAGGGGAAATCTACGGCGAGCGGACCCATTCCATGATCTTTCCGGCATCCCATTATGTGACGGCAGATGAGGATATGAAGATTGCCATGGGAACCATCCGGGAGGAACTCAAGGAGCAGCTTTCTTTTTTCCGGGAGCAGGGAAAGCTCCTGGAAGCGCAGCGCATCGAGCAGAGGACGAACTACGATCTGGAAATGATGCAGGAGATGGGTTATTGCTCCGGCATCGAGAACTATTCCCGCCATTTGACGCAGAGAAAGGCGGGGGATGCCCCGTATACGCTGCTGGATTATTTCCCGGAGGATTTTCTCATTGTCATAGACGAGTCCCATGTCACGCTGCCCCAGCTCCATGCCATGTACGCAGGGGACAGGAGCCGCAAGGTTTCTCTTGTGGATAATGGGTTCCGTCTGCCTTCGGCCTTTGACAACCGTCCGTTGACCTTTGAGGAGTTTTCCGAGCGCATCAACCAGATTATTTACGTTTCTGCTACGCCCGGGAAGTATGAGCTCGGGCAGGCCCAGCAGATAGCGCAGCAGATTATCCGCCCCACAGGGCTCCTCGACCCCGAGGTGGAGGTGCGGCCTCTGGAAGGGCAGATCGATGACCTTTTGGGGGAGATCCGCTTGCGTGTGGAGCGGAAGGAACGTGTTCTTGTGACGACCTTGACGAAGAAGATGGCGGAAAATCTCACGGACTATTTGAAGGAAGCAGGGGTCAGGATCCGCTACCTTCATTCGGATATCGCTACGATAGAGCGGGCGGAGATTATTCGGGATTTGCGTGCGGGGAAGTTCGATGTCCTCGTGGGCATCAATCTTCTTCGTGAAGGTCTGGATATGCCGGAGGTTTCCCTGATTGCCATCCTCGATGCGGACAAGGAAGGCTTCCTGCGATCGGATACTTCCCTGATCCAGATCATCGGGCGGGCCGCGAGGAATGCCAACGGGCATGTCATCATGTACGCCGACCGGGTGACGGATTCCATGCAAAGAGCCATGGACGAGACGAGAAGGCGCCGTGACGTGCAGGAGGAGTACAATAGGGTGCATGGTATTGTGCCAAAGACCATAGAGAAGCCCGTGGTGCAGCTCATCGAGACAACCCTGGTGGCAGAGACTGCCGCAAGCTATGGGGAGGACGGGGAGAAGAAAAAGAGGAAGATGACCAAGAAGGAAAAGGAAAAGGTCCTGAAAGGGTTGATCCGAGAGATGCAGCAGGCCTCAAGAGCGCTTGAATTCGAGCGTGCAGCAGAGCTTCGCGATATGATCATTGAGCTGGAGGGAAGCATGCCTGCCAGCGCAAGGAAGAAATGAGGATTATAGACTGTTATGGAAAACACAATAAAGATCAAGGGCGCACGTGCCCATAATTTGAAGAACATTAATGTGGAGATTCCAA
>CACYDT010000100.1 GCA_902773295.1 uncultured Veillonellaceae bacterium
ATGAAACCGATGCATTCCTTGTAATAGCCGTTTTCCCATGCAGAAAGGATGGGAGCATCATACTCGTCCAAAAGGAGGACAGGCTTCTTTTGATGATGCTTTTCAAGGGCTTCCATCAAATTTGACAGGGCAAACCTCATTTTGCTTCTGTCGCAGGTTGCATTCAGTATCTCAGAGAAATATTGCCGTTCCTGTGGAGAGATGGCTGCGCTATGCTCCAAATACACAAACTTTTCATAGAGCTTCCTTAAAATCTCTGCCAAAAGTATGCCTACCTCATCAAAAGTCCCTGCCTGCACCTCTTTAAGGGTAAGAAACACCACCGGGAATCTTCCCTGCTCCCGCAGGTACTTCTCCCCCGCCCGCTCGATATCCAGCCCCTCGAACAGCTTCCGGTTTTCCTCTGCATTCTCCAAGTTGAAGAAGTATTGGAGCATGGAAAGAGCCAGTGTCTTCCCGAAGCGGCGCGGACGGGTAATGAGTGTGACATCCGTCCTTACATCCAGCAAGTCCCGGATGAAGCGGGTCTTGTCAACGAAATAATACTCACCTTGCACCAATTTCTTGAAATCCTCAATGCCCACGGGCATGGGACGTTTCCTTCCCTGCATTTCAATCACCTCCTAAACTCCGTGCGAAACGGTGTTCCGCACTACGCCCTTACACGAAAACTAAGTTCATCTGCGCCCTCGCGGGCTTGATTCGCTAATTTTTCACAGCAAACTGCGTTCTTTGCTTCCAGTATAGCACAGTTCCCACCCCGTTCCAACGGAAAACACTGCCAAAGGCACGGCGATTCTGAACCGCTGTTGCTTCTTCTTGTCCGAGACATAGACGGTTTTTCCTTCGCGAGGATAGCGGCATGGAAAAACAGCAATTTTCTTTTTTGTGGGTTTGCAGAAACGGGCTTGGCAGTGGTAAAATGAGTAATGGTTGATGGATTATGATTTTTTGAGGAGAGCGAGGATGACCATGAAAGAATTGATGTTGGGGAACAAGGCGATTGCCCGCGGTCTTTATGAGGCAGGGGTTTGCTTTGTTTCAAGCTACCCTGGCACGCCGAGCACCGAGATTACGGAAGAGGCGGTCAAGTACGACGAAATTTACTGCGAGTGGGCCCCCAATGAGAAGGTGGCCATGGAATCTGCCTTTGGGGCTTCTCTGGCCGGGCGGCGATCTTTCTGCGCACAGAAGCATGTGGGTCTCAACGTGGCGGCGGATCCGCTCTTCACCATGTCCTATACGGGCGTGAATGCCGGCATGGTCATTGTGGTGGCAGACGATGCGGGGATGCATTCCTCCCAGAACGAGCAGGACAGCCGCCATCATGCCATTGCCGCAAAGGTTCCCATGCTGGAACCTGCGGATTCCTCGGAAGCCTTGGCCTTCACGAAAACCGCCTACGAACTGTCGGAAACATTCGATACGCCGGTGCTTCTCAAAATGTGTACCCGCGTCGCCCATTCCCAATCCGTGGTGGAGACGGGGGAGCGTGTGGAGCATGAGAAGCCCTATGAGAAGAACATCCCGAAGTATGTCATGATGCCCGGAAATGCGAAAAAGCGCCATCCTATCGTAGAGGAGCGCACGAAAAAACTCCGGGAGTATGCAGAAACCTCGCCTCTGAACCGCATCGAGATGGGAGGGACGGAGCTCGGCATCATTACAGCCTCCACCTCCTACCAATACGTGAAGGAAGTCTTTGGCGAGAGTGTCAGCGTCCTGAAGCTCGGCATGACAAATCCCTTGCCGGAGAAACTCATCAAGGACTTCGCCGCCAAGGTGAAAAAGCTTGCGGTTGTGGAGGAACTGGATGATATCATTGAGCAGCAGGTGCGGAGCATGGGCCTGGAAGTCTCCGGGCGTGATATCCTTCCCGGCATTGACGAGTTCTCCCAGAACATGGTGGCAAAGGCATTCGGGAAGGCAACGCCGCAGGGGGCAAGACTCTCCGATGCCATTCCTCCCCGCCCGCCGGTCATGTGCGCCCGATGCCCCCATC
>CACYDT010000101.1 GCA_902773295.1 uncultured Veillonellaceae bacterium
ACATGGTACAATCCTCCTTCCTTGGTTTAATTATACATCATGTTGTGCAAAAATGTAAATGTTATTTTAATGTTTTTAACATATTCACGCACTATATATTGCAGTCTGATTATAGTGAGGTCAGAGTTATCGAGGCCGGAGCGGATGCAGTGGACTTCCACCATCTCCTTACTGAATATTATACACCAAGCCGGGCCGAATTCCTATAACAGGCAAAAAAATACCAAAATCGTGGATGGTTCAGGTATTTTTCATGTGGTGGCTATGTTGTCAGAGAGAATCTTTTTCTGGTTCTCCCTGAGTTTTGCCATATCCACCTTCCCCCTGTCATTCAGGGGGATTTCTTTTAGGAAGAACATTTTGGATGGTACTTCGACGGGCCTGAGGGTTTTGCGGATGGTTTGACGGATGGTTTTTTCCTCTGCGTCAGGATCCTTGACGAGGAAGGCGGCGAGGTCGTTTCCCCGCGTTTCGTCCTCGTAGCAGACAATCGCGGCATCCCGGATGGATGGAAGTTGCTTCAGGGCGGTTTCGATGCGGGGGATGCTGATCTTCACGCCGCCTTTGTTGACCCAGGAGGATTTGCGGCCATGGAAGATGAGTTCCCCGGTTTCGTTGAGGCAGCCGGTATCTCCTACGGTAAAGGGCATCCGGATGCCGCTCACATGATAGGGCGTATCGACATAGATAAGCCCGTCCCGGATGGAAAGCTCGATGCCGGGGAAGGGGCGTCCCAGGTTGGCGGGATTGCGTTTGGGGTCATCGCAGATGGCGTAGGTGATGTAGTTCAGTTCGCTGGCACCGTAGTACAGGAAAATCTTTGCGGAAGGGAACCGGTCCATCAGCTTTTGGAGAACTTTTTCGGATAGCAGTTGGGAACCGGCGAAAACGGACTGCATGGAAGGGATGGGCCGGCGCATCCCTTCCATGAGGAGCTGCAGTTTGGCCGGCACCAGATAGATGACATCGGCTTCTTCGTTGCGCAAAACTTCTTCCCAGGTATGGAACTGCATCTTTTGGCTGGTCAGGATGCTGCCTCCTGCATAGAGCACGGACAGGAAGCTGTTCAGATTGCCTGTGAAACTCAGGCTGCCGTGAAGGAAGAGCCGTGCATGCTTTGTTACGCCGAAGATTTCATTCTGCGTCGGGAAGAAATCAGCCCAGCTTCCGTAGGTGCGGTACATGACTTTTGGTGTCCCCGTGGAACCGGAACTCAGCACGCCGAGGATATCCTGTTCCTCATGTGCCTGAGGAGGGATGCCTGTCGATTGGCAGGAACTTCCGCCTTCCGTCAGGCGCAGGAGTCCCTGCAGGGAATTCTTGCGGAGGATGTCTTCCTGTTCTTCCGGGGAAAGGCCATGGTGCAGGAGAATGGGTCGGGCGCCTTTTTTCTGCAGAGCAAAAAAAGCTGCTGCCTGACCGAGAAAAGCATCGGCAAGCACCAGCACATCGCCTGTCAGATTCGCCGGCAATGCATCTGCCAGTCCGTCTGTGTATTCCAGCATGTTTTGATAGCTCAGGCGTCTTTTATCCATGCGGAGGAAAAGGTTGTCGGGGTTCTGCTCTGCATGTGAGGCTAAAAGCTCATAATAGTTGTTCATTTGCAAGTCTCCAATAAAATGGCAGTGCCCATTCCGCCCGCACCGGCAATGGAGAGGAGCCCTTTTCCTCCTGCGGGATTCAGGGAATGGAGCAGATGCACGAGAAGTACGGCTCCCGAGGCTCCGTAGGGATGTCCGTAGGCTAGGGCACCGCCCAGGCGGTTGTACCGGTCGATGAGATCCGGGTGGTGCCGTTCGAACAGGGCATCGATGACGGCGAAAGCCTCGTTGAATTCGATGGCATCCAGATCCTCATAGGAAATGCCCTGCATTTTCAAGAGAAGGTCGCCTGTATTCATGGCTCCTCTGGGGCTTTCCAGGGGATTTCCTCCCATGGCGGCAGTGCCCAGGATTCGTGCTTTTGGCCGGGCAGAGGGATGGGCTTTGAGCCATTTCGCGGAGACCAGAAGGGCGAAGGCTGCACCGTCGTTGGTACGGCAGGCATTTCCTGCCGTTGTGGCGGTGCCGGGGCCGAGCAATGGGGGCATGCGCCGGAGGAGGCGCTCGCTGATGGAGGCATGGATGCCTTCGTCAGCCCGGCATTGGCCGATGGCGATGATAGCATCTTCAAGGATTCCGGAAACTTGGGTGCGGGCGGCTCTCTGATGGCTCCGAAGCGCCCAGCGGTCCAATTCCTCGCGGGAGATTCCTTCGGCCTGTGCGACGCGCTCCGCGCCATGGAGCATTGCCTGCGGCGAGAGTTCCGTGGGGGAGAATTGCGCCGTAGTGTAGGTGCCGTTGGGCATCGTTCCGTAACGCTCATCTTCCGGGCTGTAACGGCGCAATGGCTGAAGGGAGATGCTTTCGAATCCGCCGGCAATGCAGCTATCCCAAAGCCCGCAGGCGAGGTGGGCATAGCCGGTGGAAAGAGCGGCAGCCCCCGAGGCGCATTGCATGTCCACGGTATAGGCCGGGATGCGCTCGGGCAGCCCGGCCATGAGAGCCATGAGTCTGGTGATGTTGCCGCCTGTGCCGACGGCATTTCCGCCGAGGATGCCGTCCACCCATTGGATGCCGTGCCGACGGCAGAGTTCCTGCAGGAGCTTTGCGCCGAAGGATTCGGGGCGCACATGGCGCAGTCCCCCGCGTTTTGCGGCCAAGGGGGTGCGCAGGGCGTCCAGTACATAGACCGGCTCCATGTCAGAGGTTCCGTGAGGCAAGCGCCCGGTTGATCCTTACGCCAAGGAAAGCCGCGGCCAGAGCTTTCATGATATCCCCGGGAATGAACGGGAAGACGGCCATGGTCATGGCCTGCCAGAAATTCACGTCGAGGAGGAGCATCATGGAAATGAGCCCTCCCACATAGGTGAGGGGGATGCCGATGAGGATGTTGGCGAGCGCGAAGCGGCGGAAGTCATTTTTCTGTCCTTTGAACTTGCTTACCAGGGGATAGGCGACGAGCCAGGCGAAATAGAAACCGCCGGCGGGTCCCAGCAGGCGGCTCAGCCCCGAGGCACCTGCGAAGACGGGAAGCCCTGTTGCTCCCAGAAGAATGTAGACCGCAATCACAAGGAAGGTCTGCCGCGGCGTGAGGACGAAAGCCGCGACGCCCAAGGCCATCGTGAGAGCTGTGACCATGCCCGGTGTAAAGGGCAGGGGGAAGGAAATATAGGCCGTCACGCAGCAAAAGGCTACGCAGATGGCCATTTTGGTCATTTCGTGAATGGAAATCCGTGCTGTCTGCGCGGGCATTCTGGTTTCTTCCATTTGCATTGGATCACACATCCTTATCATGAATCAAATATGCTGTATTTATAATCAAACTTAACAAACAATGTTAAATATTTTTATAAATTTTGTTGTTCGTTAACTACTCACGACAAGCCGAG
>CACYDT010000102.1 GCA_902773295.1 uncultured Veillonellaceae bacterium
AGGAACTGTTCATAAATAAATTTTAGATTTGACTTGTCTAAATTTCCATATGCGTCGTTGTCGTCAGTCGACATAGCACCGCTATGCCTCCTTCCTCCGCCTAGCCTATGAAGATGTATCCTTCGTCCTATCTTAAAATTTATTTGTTACCAGTTCCTTACCCAATATAAATCGGCAGGTTCACAAATATATTCGTAACATAACCAACCATAATCCTGAGCATCCACGGGCCAAAAATCAGGATTGCCACAAAGACTGCCACGATTTTCGGAATAAAGGCCAATGTCTGCTCCTGAATCGAGGTGGTAGCCTGGAACACACTGACCATAAGTCCCACTATGAGCCCCAGCCCCAGCATGGGAGCCGATACCAGGAGCACGACCATAAGCGCTTCCTGCGCCAGCTGAATGACAACATCCCCCGACATTCTCCCACTCCTTAAAGCGCGTTCCTTTACTTGAAACTCGTAATCAGCGAACGAATCAAAAGATGCCATCCATCCACCATCACGAACAACAGAATCTTGAACGGAAGAGAAATCATGACAGGAGGCAGCATCATCATGCCCATGGACATGAGCGTACTCGCAACGATCATATCGATGACAATAAACGGTATATATATCATAAATCCAATCTGGAACCCCGTCTTGAGCTCACTGATGATAAATGCCGGAATCAAGGTAAATGTGGATACATCCTCCGGGGACTCAGGCCTGGGAGCATCCGACAAATTCACAAAAAGCGCGAGATCCGCCTCCCGCGTCTGCTTGAACATGAACTCCCGCATCGGCTCCAGGACATTCGTCAATGCCTCTTCCTGAGTAATCGTCCCTGCCAGATAGGGCTGGATACCATGCTCGTTTGCCTGTCCCCAATAAGGCGCCATGATATAAAACGTCAAAAACATGGACAATGCAATGACAATCTGGTTTGGCGGCACATTCTGTGTGGACAGCGCATTCCGCAGGAATCCAATCACCACCACAATCCTGACAAAGGAGGTTGTCATAACAAGAATGGAGGGAGCCAGCGACATAATTGTCAAAACAGCGACAATCTGCAACGTTGTTGCAACATCCTGCGGCTGGTTGGATCCCCCTACAT
Organism: uncultured Veillonellaceae bacterium; assembly: GCA_902773295.1. Lineage (GTDB taxonomy): Bacteria > Bacillota > Negativicutes > Selenomonadales > Selenomonadaceae > UBA3796. Next base: position 1,107 of record CACYDT010000102.1, read on the forward strand.
GGATATTCAATTCCGGAATCAAAGGCGCAGCCATCGCATCTCCTGCCATGAACAAGAGAAGGCACAGCTCCCCTAAAATGAAAAGAACGTTCCGATGGTTCAAGCACCTACAACTCCTTATGACTTTCATTTGCGGGAACCCTTTCGGAACAGCGGTGGCACCTTCTGCACAAATTCGGAAAGCGCGCCGAACTGCTGGGAAAACATTCCCATGTCAACCGCATGCGTCAATGACTGTCTTCGAAGCCGCTCAATCTCTTCTTCATCCGTAATTTCGGAAAGAAGCGTAATATTATGCTCCGTAACGCCCAAGAGAAACACACGATCCGCCATTTCCACCAGGCAAACCGACATTTTGGGGCCTAAAGGGAGGCTCTCCAAAAGCCGCCCCCCATTGCCCGACAGACTGCTGCTGAAATGCCCCCCCATAAACCTCGCGGCAAAATAAGCCAAAACAACGACAAAGGCAAAAATCGCCAAAAGGCTTATGAGATAAGCCAATGTTGACCACCAGGAAACCGGCGATGGATTGGGATCCACGTTCTCATAGCCGGAAAGGTAACCGCCAGAAGGGGCAGCCTCATCGGCTGCCCATCCAATCGTTGGATCGACCAGAACCAGCAAAGCCCCTATGCCGATTGCCAGTATAGTCCACCGTATTCTGTTCATCAGCCGACAGCTTTTCGAACGGCCTCAAGTACACGATCTGCCTGGAACGGCTTAACGATGAAATCCCGTGCGCCGGCTTGGATTGCCTCAATCACCATCGCCTGCTGGCCCATGGCGCTGCACATCACAATCTTCGCATTGGGATCCACCTTCTTGATCTCCTTGACAGCGCTGATGCCATCCATCTCAGGCATCGTGATGTCCATTGTCGTGAGGTCCGGCTTGAGCTCCTGGTACTTCTCCAAGGCCTTCATCCCATTCTCTGCCTCGCCGACAACTTCATAGCCATTCTTCGTAAGAATATCCTTGACCATCATTCTCATGAACGCCGCATCATCAACCACTAAAACTCGTACTGCCATGTTTCATCTCTCCTCACCTTAAATAATCGAATAACCCATGCCTTTCTATCTATCTATTATACGCAATTGTTCAAGTTTTGCCAAGGGCAAAACAATCCCATCAGCGTTTCAACGGGTGAAACCCGTTCTTCACCAACCGGAAATCACTGGAGTTTCGCCGCCCGTTCCGCAGGAGTTGCTATATCCGTGATCCTCACGCCGAAATTTTCGTCAATGACCACGACCTCGCCCTTTGCCAGGAACTTGCCGTTCACCTGGATATCTACAGCCTCGCCGGCAAGTTTGTCCAGTTCAACAATAGAACCATTGGTGAGTTCCAGGATTTCTTTGATGGATTTCTTTGTCCTGCCCAACTCCACCGTGACTTGCAAAGGCACATCCAGAATCAGTCCGATATTCGCATCATTCACCTGGACAGGCATCATATTCAGCGGTGTAAACTGAGCCGGCTGGACGGGAACATTCGTGGCTACATGAGGCTGCATCGGCATCCCATAGCCCCCACCCATAGCAGGAGGAGCCATGCCGGGTGCGGCGGCCATAGCCGGTGCACCTGCTGCCATGGCCGGTGCCGCCGGCGCTGCCGGAGCAGGCATGGGAGCTGCCGGAGCAGGTGTGGGAGCTGCCGGAGCAGGCGGTGGGGGAGCCGGCTCCGGTTCCTCTGCGCCGCCATTGAGGATGGCTTCCACCATTTCCTTGGCTACTTCGACAGGCAGGATCTGCATGATCTCGCTGTCAATCAAGCCATCCACTTCCATACGGAAAGACGTGCGCACAATAGGTTCATCCTGCCCCACAAGTTCCGTCACCTTGTCCTCGGAACCCAAGTCGATGAGATTAACCTTTGGCGGCGAGATGTCAATCTTCTTGTTGAACATCGTCGAAAGGGAGGTTGCCACACTCCCCATCATCTGATTCATGGACTCGCCTACAGCGCTCATATGTATTTCGCTGAGATCCGTATCCGGATTGGTTCCATCGCCGCCCATCATGAGGTCTGCGATGATGGCAGCGTCCTGCGCCTGAATCGCCAGAACATTGTTCCCGTCAATGCCTATCGTATACCCCACCTCAACGATGAGATACGGCATGGGATAATGCTCCTTGATCATGCTCATGGTCGCCACGGATACAGTCGGCGTCGTGATGGACACTTTGTGCCCCAGAAGCACAGACAATGTCGTTGCGGCGCTTCCCATGGAGATATTGCCGATTTCTCCGAGGGCATCCTTCTCCATATCAGAAAGCACATCATCAAATTGAGATGAACTACTGTCCGAACCGCCATCGGCGGAGCCGGCTGCGTCTCCCGCAGGAGCATCGCTGCCTTCGGCCGCGGGAACGCCACCGCCGTTCAGCAAGGCATCAATCTCCTCTTGCGAGATCATATCATCACTCATCAGTATTTTCATCTCCTTCTTTTACGATTCCTGTAATCTGTACTGCCATTTTCTTGCCAGAGGTACCCGGACGGCAATAATATTTTATCTTCGAACCTACTCTGCACATCAATGGAGCATCCACCTTCGTGTCCAGCTGCAGGACATCTCCAAACCCCAAAGTCAGGAACTCCCGGATAGAAATATCAATGCTGCCCATCTCCACCACGAAAGGAACGCGTGTTCGCTCGATTTTGCTCTGGAGAATCTCCAACTGCTTCGGATCCCTATCCTTCGACACAGAGGAAGCCACCCAGAAAGTTGTACTCAATTTCGGCATGATCGGTTCCAAAACCAGGTACGGAATGCAGATATTCATCATGCCCTCCACATCCCCCAGTTTCATCTGGATGGTGATGATGACCACCATATCGCTGGGAGGGACGATTTGCGTAAACTGCGGATTGGATTCTGTAGCCTCTATGCTCGGAAAGAATTCCACCACATTCGACCATGCATCTTTGAGATGAGACACGGATGTGTCAACAAACCGTTTCATGACGGCTTCCTCAATCTCCGTCAGGACCCTGACTTTTACGCCGCTCCTGCCTGTGCCGCCAAAGACCCTGTCAATAAAAGCAAACGCAATCTCCGTATTGACTTCCACGATGATGTTCCCCTTGAGAGGAGGAACCGCCAGAATGGTGATGACACTCGGATTCGCCAGGGATTGGATGAACTCCTGGTACGTGAGCTGCTCGACGGAAGCGACATCAATCGCCACCATCGTTCGCAGATGCGTAGACAGATAGGTATTCAACAGACGCGCAAAGCTCTCATGAAGCATATACAAAGTGCGGATCTGATCCTTTGAAAACTTGTCAGGCCGCTTGAAATCATATGTCTTTACTTTCTTCTGTGTCTCTTCCGCCTTGACTTCTTCTGCGGAAACCGTTCCTTCTGAGAGTGCGGAAAGCAGCTTATCTATCTCAGATTGAGATAAGACATCCTCTGCCAATCTTCACCCTCCTTTCTGCCTCGTTGTTCTGCATCTTTGCCTGACCGGTTCTACTGGAGCAGGAAGCTCGTGATGTAGATGTCATAGACAGAACCTTCACCCAGCACGCCATTGATTTCCTCTTTCAGCTTCTTCTTGAGATCGTCCTGCTTCGTGGCATCAAACTCGTCCATCTTGGCAGAACGCAGCACCTGCAGGACAAGATCCATGATTTTCGTCTCTGCTACAGGCAGAATCTTGCCTTCCTCGATGATCTCCTTCTTTCCGGGATTCATTTCCAGAATAATGCTCGTCTTCAAGAACTTCCCGGCCTTCTGCCCGCCGACATTCACCAAAATGCCGTCCTTGGGATCGCCAAGCTTCACGAATACGCCGGGATCATGGAACTTGTTGGCTCCTCCTTCCGTCGCAGTATCCGCCATAAGCTTGGTCGTCACAAAAAACGAGATTCCTGCCGCAAGTGCCAAGCCCACAATGACCAGCACCGCTATGAGTATGATTGGCGATTTCTTCTTAGGTTCCGGTTCAGCCTCTGTGCCTTCCTTCTCTTCCTCCGCCATGATAATCCCCCCAATATCCATAATACTTCATATTATAACGCGATTGCCCGGATTTTGCCATAGGCAAAATCCTCTTCTATCCTCGTGAGCAGGAAAATTTCTCTGCCCACGGCATATGGCAGAGACCGTGAAAGCCTTGCCTGCGGCAAATTCCAACAGTCTCCGGTATCTATAGCATGAACTGCGGATCAGAACTGCCGCAAAGCCCTCCGGTATTTCATGACCCGTTGCACAACAACATCCATCGCCTCATCGACAATGAGCTTCTTCCCGTTGACCAACGTAATCACCGTATCCGGAGTTTCCTCAACCGTTTCTATTATTTCGGCATTCAGCACAAATTCTCCTTTTTTTTGTGCCTCAGAATTGAATTTTGTCAATTTGATCACGCATACCACTCCTCTGCAAAACTTCTGCACTGCCGCTATCATATTAAATTCGTCATACAAGGCGAAGAATCCTTTTTCTCATCATAAAAAAGCAAAAAAAAGAGGAAGAACCCGATTCTTCCTCCCTTGACACACATTTCTTCCGGCGCCTGGCGTTTCCCCGCCATTACAAGGTACTTTCATTTTGCTGGCGCACCAGAAGGATATCCGATACAGAAACCTGATAATTCTTCCCATTAGAAGTCGCAACGACCATGGGCACCCCATCGGAGATGCTCACACCTGTTACCTTGCCTTCCATTTGCACCGTGGAAGATTGCACATTGCCTTCCTCATCCGTATACTTCGTCGTGGATGCCCATTGTATCTCCTTATCAATCATGCTGCTGAGCTGGCCCACAAGCACGGACGTGTCAATATTGCTCACAATCTTCGATACATCCGTCAGCCCTTCCGCCACATTCGTCATCTGCTCCAAAGACGAGAACTGCGCCAGTTCTGCAACATACTCGCTATTGTCCTGGGGATCCAGTGGATCCTGATACTTCAGCTGCGTTACCATAAGCTTCAGAAAAGCATCCTTGTCCAATGACTGCTTAGTGCCCGAAATCACATTCTTCTGCGAGTTGTTATAGGATTCCAACGACTGTGTCACGCCGTCTACGGTAACGGTATTCAACGAATTCGCCATGTTTTCCCCTTCTTTCATCAAACGCGATAATCCACGCCATCCGCCATACTGCCATCCTCCATCACTTCTTCTGCAGCCATGGTCACGGGAGAAGCCTCATCAAAAGGATCCGTATCGGAACGTATGCTGCGGAAAGATGTCCGGGAATTGCCCTGGTTCTGCTGCCATGCCTGCTGTCCCTGATCTTGGGGAAGCTGGCCATCGGAAAGGCCGGCATACACCTCTGCCTTGTCCACCTTGATTCCCTGGTTTTCCAATTCCTGGCGAAGCTGGACCAGAGAATTCTCAACAATGCTGCGTACCTGGGCATTATCACTGTAAAACGATGCGGTTACCGCGCCATTATTGGAAACGGAAATCTTCAGTGTCAAATCCCCAAGATGCTCCGGCTTCAAACGGATTACCATTTCCGTGTTTTCCCCGCTACGAACCAGTCTTGCCTGATCCACGATCTGCCGCGGGATATCAAAATCCTCTCTTGCCTGCTGCAAGGGCGCTGTTTCCGGTCGTACCGGCTGATCCACATTCTGCATTGCCTGCTGGAAGGTACTCACGGCTGAAGAATTCGTCTGGGATGGAGCCGCGCCCTGATTCTGAGACTCTTCTGCATTCCGGTTCTCTGCCCCAAATAGGATGGACCGTCCCAAGACTTGTTGCTGAGCCGGCTGCTCCTCCTGCCCGGAGATACCTTGCAAGAAACTTCCCTGCGAAAAGGCCTCCCCCTGGCGGGAATCCTGCAGTGCCCCGGACTGCTCCTGAGTTCCCTGAGGAAGCCGAAACAGCTGTTGCGACTGGACGCCTTCAGCAATCTTGGAAACCGATACAGAATACGTCCGGGGACGCCGTGGCTGTGCTGCCTGCAACTGTGCCTGTTGCACCGCTTGGGGCTGTGCTGCCTGCAGCTGTGCCTGCTGCACTGCTTGGGGCTGTTCTGCCTGCAGCTGTGCCTGCTGCACCGCTTGGGGCTGTTCTGCCTGCAGCTGTGCCTGCTGCACCGCTTGGGGC
>CACYDT010000103.1 GCA_902773295.1 uncultured Veillonellaceae bacterium
ACCTCCTTGCTGACATCCATAAACGTCTACAAGGATTATATCACAAAAAACACAAATTGTCTAAATAACAGTGCTACACTACACTAGCCAAGTGTGAAGCACTTGGGAGGGATTTTGTAGAATCTCTCTGAGGAAACAGAACAGACAAGCCGCTTTCTTTTGAATGAGAAAGCGGCTTGTTTTTTCTGTCAAATGCAATTTTTGATTCTCTCTTCCAGGGCGGCGAGCTTCGGCTTTGTGCGAAGCTTTTCGGGGGTGTATTCGATGAGCAGGGATCCGGTCAGTGGATTCGCTTCTGCTTTTGTCACGCCCGTGAAGGAGCGGACATATTCCTCTGCCTGTGCCCGAAGCTTGGGACTGCTCGCGAAGAGGGGACTTGCAACGCGCAGGCGGCCTTCCGTGAAAGACTTTATCTGGATGGTGGCAAGGACGTCCTGCAGGAGGGAGGCGGGAGCTTTCGCAGGGAAGGCTTGCCCGGGCGAAAGGCATTGGAGGTCATGCGCCATTTTCTTGTGATGCTGCAGCCCATGCCAGAGGGAAAGAATTGTCCAAGCGATGCCGAACCCTGCATGAAGGCGCTTTCCTGCGAAAAGGCTGGCTGCCGTTCCCACGGAAGCTATTGTCAGAGGGATGCCCAGGGGGATTTTTTTCAAGGAATTGCAAAGATTCATATTCGTTTCTCCTACATTATTACTGGCGACGGCGGGAAAAGAAGCCGTGCGGCTGAAGGTTCAGAATCCGGCAGCTGTTCAGGACTACAGCCAGGGTTGCGGTATTGTGGATGATTGCCGCCCAGAGGGGGCTGATCTTGCCGAGGGCACCTAACAGCATGGCTGCGGAATTCACGAGAATCGTGGCCATGAAGTTCTGGTGGACGAGATTCATGGTGCGCCGGCCGAGCTGCAGAGCCTCGATGAGACGGGCAGGATCCTCGGAATGGATGGTGACGGCGGAGGACTCGGCAGCGATGTCTGTCTGCCGGCCGCCAAGGGATATCCCCACATCGGAGAAGGCCAGGGCTGGGGCATCATTGATGCCGTCCCCTACCATCATGACGGTGCCGCGCTGTTTGAGCTTGTTGACGTATTCCGCCTTGTTCTCCGGCAGGATTTCGGCATGGAAGGCATCGATGTCCATGGCCTGCGCCACGTTTGCCGCCACTTCCTTGGAATCCCCTGTGAGCATGACGATTTCATCTATGCCATGGCGCCGCATTTGGTTGAGGGTCTTTTTCATCTTGGGGCGGATCGGATCCTCGATGCCGATGATGCCGATGAGCCTGCCGTTCCTTGCCACGTAGAGGAGGTTCTTCATCTTGATGCCCTCGGACAGGGCTTCTTCCTCCTTGACATTGTTTTCCCGCAGGAACTTGCGGCTGCCGACCAGCACCGTGCCGCCATGGTATCCCTCGAAGTCAGGGACGATGGCCCTCATGCCGCGGGCAACCACGGTCTCCGTGGATTCGTGGTGGGGCGTTTCCCATTCCTTTTCCCTGACGTATTTCTGTATGGCCACTGCCAGGGGATGGACGGAATGCTGCTCTGCCGAGGCTGCCAGGAGAATCATTTCCTTTTCCTCGACATCCCGTGCCGTGCGGAGAAAAGCGATCTGGGGGATGCCTACGGTGAGGGTTCCCGTCTTGTCCAGAACGACGGTATCCGTTTCCGCCAGGGCTTCGATGTAATTGCCGCCCTTGACGAGAATGCCGCGCTTGGCTGCTGCCGCAATGGCTGCGGAGATTGCCGTGGCTGTAGAGAGCTTCAGACCGCAGGAGAAGTCGATGAAGAGGAGGTTCAGCACCCTCTGCCAGTCCCTCGTGGCACCATAGACGATGGCGGCGCCAAGGAAGGAGACGGGCACGAGGAAGTTTGCCATCTGGTCGGCGAAATTCTGGACCGGTGCCTTGCGGTTCTGCGCTTCCTCGACGAGATGCACGATATGGGCGAGGGAGGTGTCTTGTCCTACCTTTTCCACGGCGATGATGAGCTCGCCTGCCTCCACGACGCTGCCTGCATATACGGGCGAGTTCTCGTGTTTCATGGCAGGATTGGATTCCCCGGTGATGGAAGCCTGGTTCACAGCAGCGCTCCCGGAGAGCACATGCCCGTCCACCACGATTTTCTCGCCGGTATGGGCAGCGATGATATCTCCTACCTGTACCTGCTCCACGGGAACCTTGCTTTCCAGGCCGTCCTTCACCAGCCAGACATAACGCTGATCCAGGGACAACAGTCCGGAGATATGGCTTCTGGCTCGTTCTGCGGCATAGCTGGTGAGCATTTCTGCGCCGTTGGAAAGGGCAAGCAGTGTCAGGCTGGATTCCGGCTTGCCTGCCAGGACGGAGGCGATGACTGCCGTGGCGGTCAGGGTGTCGGCATTGGGGCGGCGCTCCTGGAGGATGCCCTGGATGCCGTTCTGGATGAACTTTCCTGCGATGGCGAGGACGAGGGCGCTTCTCAGGAGTTTGGTCGCAGCGAACAATTCCGGGGAGGTGCGCTTGATGAGTTCCATGGCCGCGAAGCTCGCGATAGAGATGATAGCATCCCGGCGGTATTCTTCCAGGCGGTCTGCCTGCTTGACGGAGGCTTCCTTTATACGCTGCATGGTTCCGAGAATCTGCGCCTGAATGGGCAGGGCAGGGAGTTTTCCCATGTACCAGAGACGTACATGGCGCTCCTCGGCGACAGCGGCCTTGACAGCAGGGATGGAGCGCAGGCGGGCTGCCAGAAGGATGCGTTCTTCCCTCGGAAGGGGCAGCCCCAGAGATATGTCATAGACTCCGTACATCATGCCGTCCTCCATCCCCTCATGAGGGAGACAGCCCACCAGAGCATCTGGGAAGCAGAGGGGAACTGCTGGGTGGCCAGGAGTTTCTTGACTCCCTGGAAGAAAAGGAGTACGGAAGCCAAGGAACTGGCATCCAGCATTCCGTCGGTCATGCGATGGAGCCAGGTATTGAAGTCGCGCATGGCGTTCCGGATGCTGCGGGTGACGGCGCTTGCCATGGCTTCCTGCGGAAATGCCTGTGCAGGGGCTATCGTTCCCGGCAACCTGGGGGCAAGATGGAAAATTCTTGCAATAGAGGCCATGAGCTCGTCCATCCGGGAATTCTCGGCCGCATCATAGAGAATGAGGAGACTGCCGGTGCGCTCGTTGGCTTTGGCCTCTCTGATATAGGAAAGACGCGGAAGTTGCTGTTCCAGCAACCGGGCCTGTTCTGCGGACAGGCCAGCCAGACAGTAGCGGCGGCGTCCAGGCAAGGAAGAGACCAGCGCCAGGGGATTGGCTTGTGGTTGTATCCGACTGTTTTCATATGGCATCCCCGGGAACGGGAAGTTCGGCAACTGCAGATCTTCTGTTCTTCTGGAATGCCCCATGCTCATACCCTGGCCGGGCATCCTGGCGAAACCTGCTCTTCCTCCTCCCATGCCTCCCATACTCTGGCCGGACATGCCACCAAGGATTTGCCTGAGTCCTTGGATGATGGCTGTTCCCATCATAAAACCTGAAGCGTAAGACATCGTTATTTCCTCCTCGCATGTGTTATGATATATTCCTCGACCTTCCGCAGCTCGTTGTTCCGGCGCAATTGTTCCGGCGTATACTTGATGAGGATGGAGCCCGTCACAGTGCTCGTTTCCACGGAATCAATCCCGTCCATGGGCGAAAGGTTTGCCTTGATTTCCTGCTCGAGGTTCGGGTTTCCCACCAGGTTCTTGCTGTGGAGGCGGATGCGCCCGGGCAGGTAGGATGAGATTTCCACGGAGCGTATGAAGAGATCCAGGCGGTTGGTCGGGATTTGCAAACTAGCCATAAGTCCCAAGAAGAATGCCCCCTTAGCGATACGAAGAAAGACTGCCAGAGAATGGCAGTCTCTCCCCAAAATCATTCGTTATTTCTTTGCTTCCTGGGCTGCGATGAGATCTTCCAGCTCTTCTTTCTGGCGCTGGAGTTCTGCAATGGGAAGCTCGCCTACCGGTGCGGCAGCCTGCATAGCCGCCAGCTGCTGCTCGCGCTCCTGCATGAAGCGATAGCCGAAGACACCTGCGACAACACCTACTGCGAGTCCAATCCAAAAATCGGTTTTCTGAAACATGGTTTTTCCTCCCTGTATATTTTTCCATCCATCAAATGCCAAAGGCTTTCGATGAAATGAAGACTGCTTACATATGGGTATTTTAACAAAATTGAAACTCATTGTCAATTGCTTGCCTTTTCATTTTTTTTATCGTCAAATTGACACTCCCCATGGCTAAAGCCAGGGGATTCTTGGTTCGCTGAGCACCGCGGCACGACCGTAGCCGTTCCGTCTTACACGCTCT
>CACYDT010000104.1 GCA_902773295.1 uncultured Veillonellaceae bacterium
GTGGACGGATGAAATGTTTGAAGGCCGCCATTTAGCCGGACACAGAGAAATCCGAATCATTATTGACGGGAACAAGACTTCTGCCATTGAAGGGAAATACAAGGGTATTGCCAGGTGTTCTCCAGAGGATGAATTCAACATCGTGGAAGGCGTGAGGCTGGCGGTAGAGAGGCTGGAAGAAAGCAAGGCATGGCCACGCGTGGGCGATGACTGCTTTGAAGTAGCATTTTGCGGAAACCTTGGAAAGTTCAATGCTTTTAGCGGGAACGTTGCAAGCATTGACCTTCCGGCTGTTGGCAAAATCATCTTCCGCACACGGGAAGAGGCGCATAGGATGGCCGACAAGCTCAACGCAGTATTGGAGGAAGACCAATGAGGAGGTATTTCCTGTTCGACACAAGAGCATTCATGGCCGAACGTGTTCTTCTCTGGATTCTGGCGGCTGCGTTTCTCTTGGGAGCACTGGTTGGGTGGGCGATCTATGAATGGATATGGTTAATAACGGGAGTGGTTTTGTGAACACATATTTTTCAAAAAACGAGAAAATCTTGATGACGCGGCTGATGTTGCTGTCAGGGCTTATTGGTGAAACCATCAAAGAATATGAAAAAGGCAGTGCTCCGGACAAGAAGTTCATGCGGGGGCTGAGAACCGCAAACACATGGCTGTCAAACGCTATGGACAGGCGCTTCGAGTTCTTGGATACCGATGCGGTGAAGGATTTTATCCGGCATATCGACCACATGGATCTCCTGTTCGTGCCGAACGACAAGGCGAAAGAAGAACGGAAACAGCTCAAAGAAATGCAGGACAGCCTTTATCTGTCCGCAGAAACCTTCAGCCGGCTGTACTCGGCAATCATCCCGTACACATGCTGCAACTGCCCAAGACGGAAGGACTTCCGGCAATGCATGCTGCGTGAAATCTTTATGGAAGTCGGTGTGCATCCCATCGACCACCAGGCAAACGATACCTGCCAATTTGATTACCTCGCGGCCGGAATCGACCTGATGGAATGGGCGCGGCAGAACCTGCAAAACGGCATCGACCTTGATGATTGGGCAAAGCAGTTGCCGAAAAAAAGCCGGGAGGCTTTGGGGGAAACAAAAGAAAAAACCCCGCAAGGACGGCCATCCCGGCGGAGCAAATAAAAATTTTCTACTTTTCTCATAATACCACAAATCCAGGAGGTAAACAACATGGCATTAGATATCAACATACGCATTTCGGCAGACCCTGCATTTCTGGAAGCGCTCAAAGACATTGCCGGAAGCCTTGCGGCCATCAGCATTACGCAGATCGACTACCGGGCCGCGCATCCCGAAAAGGCCGCAACGGAAGAGCCTGCAGTGAACCCGCAAACGGAACTCGCCGCCGCGTTCGGGGCTGCACCGGTAAGCCCGAAGAAGGAAAAGGAAATCAAGGAAGTCTTGTCGGATCCGGCGAAGGACAACCCCGACAGCGGCCTCGACAACAAGATCATCGACAAGAAGCTCCTGCCCAAAATCCGGGAAGCGGTAGCCTCATACTGCAACGCCAAGGGCGACAGCAAGGAAAGCACAGCAGGACATGACGCGGTTAAAGCTTGGATCAAGGAACGAAACATAGAAGGGCTCAGCAAGATGACCTACAAGGACATGGATGATTTCCTGGAGTTCCTGGGGCAGGGGAGGGAACAGAATGCCTGAGATTCATGCGGTATTGAGCGCCAGTGCTTCCAAGCGCTGGCTCGCCTGCCCGCCATCTGCCAGGATAGCGGAGAAGCTGCCGGACAAGACCAGCGTCTATGCAGAGGAGGGCACCAAGGCGCACAGTCTGGCGGAAAAAGCGCTGAGAGCTTACCTGGCCGGGAAGCCCCTGAAGCGCCGTCCCAAGGATGTGGACGGGGAAATGTGGGAAGCCGTGGACTTTTACACTTCTATCTGCATCGAGAAAATCAATGAAGCAAGGAAAGCTTCGCCGGATGCAGAGGTTCATGTGGAGGAACGGCTGGACTTCTCCGCCTGGGTGCCGGAGGGCCTCGGCACAGGGGATATGGTAATCGTTTCCGACAGCCTGATTGAGGTGGTAGACCTCAAGTATGGCAAGGGCGTAGCCGTATCGGCCAAAGACAATCCGCAGATGAGGCTCTACGCACTAGGGCTTTACGCCGCCTACGGCATGCTGTACGGCGCGACGGAAATCAGAATGACGATTGTCCAGCCTCGTATAGGTAATTTATCCTATGAAATGTTGACGGTAGAGGAACTGCTGAAATGGGGGGAAAGCATAAAGCCTATTGCGAGGCTGGCCTTTGAAGGCGGCGGGAAGCGCTGCGCAGGTGAGCACTGCAGGTTCTGCAAGGCGGCTCCCACCTGCCGCGCCCTGCATGACTATGAGCTGGCTGTGGTGCAGGAAGCCACGAAGCCGGAAGAACTCACGGATATCGACATTGCTGAGATTGTGAAACGGGCGGACGGCATCAAAAAATGGCTCACAGCCGTGGAAGAATATGCACTGCATGAGGCCGTGACAAACGGCACGGTGTGGCCGGGGCTGAAAGTGGTGGAGGGCAGGAGCGTCAGGAAGATTACTGACACCGATAAGGCCAGGGCGCTTCTGGAGAAAGCGGGCTATAGCGCGGATGACATCATGAAGCCCCGGGAGCTCAAGACCATCACGGCTCTGGAAAAGCTGGTGGGCAAGAAAGCCTTTGGGGAAATCCTTGGCGGGGTCGTAGAAAAGCCCCCCGGTAAGCCCACGTTGGTTGACGAATCCGACAAGCGCCCACCTATGGATTTGGAGACCGTGAAGGATACGGATTTCGATGATTCGCTTTTGAATGCTTGAGAATTTACATGAATATATGATTTTGGAGGTAGAAAACAATGGCAGCTGTAAAATTCACAACCGGTTTGGTCCGTCTCTCTTACCCGCATATCTTCCGGCCGGCGGAAACCCTGAATGGGGACTTGAAGTATAGCGCATCGCTGATCATCCCCAAGGACTCCGACACAGCCAAACGGATTGAAGGTGTCGTATCAGAAATGATGGCAAAGCCAGAGACGAAGCAGCTCCTTGGCAAGGCGAAGCCCAAGTATGCGCTCCTGCGGGACGGAGATGAGAAGGAAGACCCCGCCTATATGGGCGCATACTTCATCAACGCGAAGAGCAATGAGGATCATCCGCCCAAAGTCTTAGACAAGGATAGGGTGGAAGTGGCGGATCCAAATGACGTTTATGCCGGCTGCTATGTGCAGGCCATCATCAGCATCTATGCTTACAACAAAAACGGAAATAGCGGCTTTGGCGCCTCCCTCCTGGGAATCCGGAAGATCAAGGACGGGGAACCTCTTACGGGCAACTTCGTATCGGATTCCGACTTCGACGACAGCCTGCTGGAGGGCGATGGCCTGGATGATCTGATGTAAAGGAGCCGCCATGTGTAGGACGCTGTATATTGATTTGGAGACGTACAGCGACAATGATATCAAGTTCGGTGTTCACAAGTACGTGGACACCGATACTTTTGAAATCATGTTGCTGGCGTATGCCATAGATGATGATGAACCGGCAGTCATTGACCTGATGGCGGGGGAAGCGCTGCCCGAAAATCTCTGTAGGGCTATGACGGATCCCACGGTGCTGAAGACGGCATTCAATGCCAGCTTCGAGCTCACCTGTCTCAAGAAGGCCATGCCGGAACTGATAGCAGAAGACCAATGGGCATGCGACATGGTACTTGCAAGGTATCATAGCTACGGTGCGGGGCTAGGCGTGGTGGCGAAGGCGCTGGGACTGCCTGAGGACAAGCAGAAGGATGCCAGGGGCAAGAGGCTGATCCAGTATTTCTGCAAGCCCGTGAGGCCCACCAAGAAAAATGAAGGCCGGACAAGGAACCTGCCGGAACACGCCCCGGAGGACTGGGCGGTGTTCAAGGAGTACTGTCGTCAGGATGTGGTGACGGAAAGAGCCATCCGCAAGGCGCTTATCTGGCTGAGGCCGGTCAACGAGGAACGCGACCTCTGGTTCCTTGACCAGAAAATCAACAGCCGGGGTGTGGCTCTCGACATGGAGCTGGTGGAAGCAGCCATCAGGACAAGCGAAACCTATACCGAAAAGCTTTTGGAGGAAGCCCGGGAGCTGACAGGGCTGGAGAATCCCAACAGCGTGTCACAGCTCAAAGAATGGCTGAAGCTGAACGGGCACCCCGTGTCTTCCCTGGACAAGGAAACTGTGGATTCCCTGCTCTCTGACAATAGGCTTCACCCAGTGCTGCGAAAGGTACTGGGCATCCGGGCGAAGCTTGGCAAGACTTCCATCAAGAAGTACATGGCCATGCGGGACTCCATCTGCCGGGACGGCAGGGCGCACGATCTCTTCCAGTTCTATGGTGCCTGCCGGACAGGCAGGTGGGCGGGCAGGAATATCCAGCTGCAGAACCTCCCAAGGAATTACCTGGAGGATCTGGATGCCGCCCGGGAGACAGTGAAATCTGCAGACGTGGAATGGCTGGAACTGATGTATGAGAACGTATCCGATACGCTCTCGCAGCTGATCCGCACGGCAATCATCCCGAAGCCCGGGCATAAGTTTGTCGTTGCTGACTTCTCGGCCATCGAAGCCCGTGTGCTGGCGTGGCTGGCAAATGAGTCCTGGGTGCTGGATGCTTTCTGTCAGGGCAAGGACATCTACTGCGCCACGGCCAGCAAGATGTTCGGCGTTCCCGTGGAGAAGCACGGGGCCAACAGCGAGCTGCGGCAGAAAGGCAAGGTAGCCACGCTCGCCTGCGGCTATGGCGGCGGCGTGGCTGCACTCAAGTCCATGGGCGGGGACAAGCTGGGGCTTTCCGATCAGGAACTGCAGAAGATCGTGGACGACTGGCGGGAGGCTTCCCCCCATATCGTGAGGTTCTGGAAGATGCTGGAGGTCGCCGCCTCTCAATGCATCCGGCAAGGCCGCCCATACAATGTTGGAATCAAGGTCCGTTTTTACAAGCAGAAGGGCCACCTGCTCCTGCGGCTCCCTTCCGGCAGGATCCTTGTGTACCTCAATGCCCGCATCGGCGAGAACCGCTTTGGCAAGGAATCCATTGTCTATGACGGCATCGCACAGACAACGGGCACGCTAGAGAAACTGGAAACTTACGGCGGCAAGCTGGCTGAGAATCTGACCCAGGCGGTAGCACGTGACTGCCTGGCTGAGGCCATGCGGGCTCTGGAGGAGGCCGGGTATCCTATCGTGGCGCATATCCACGATGAAGTGATCTGCGAGGTGCCGGACACACCAGAGTACAGCTTGGAGGAAGCCGTGGAAGTCATGACCAGGAACGTTCCATGGAACGATGGCCTGCCGCTCAGCGCGGCAGGATTTGAGTCGCACTACTACATGAAGGACTAGGAGGGCAGGCTTATGGATCGATTCGATCTGGAATCCTTAAAGTTCAAGCTGGCCGTGGCAAACTCCCGGACGCAGAAGGTGTGGAAGAACATCGAGATGTCCTGGGGAGAGCTCCTAGCAAAGCTGGAAACGCCCATACGGACGAACGAGACTATAGCTGAGTACAAGGCCATGGCCAAGAAGGACAAGGATGCCCTGAAGGACGTTGGGGGCTTCGTAGGCGGTTATCTGAAAGACGGCATCCGCAAACGGGGCCGGCTGGAGACTCGCAGGCTGGTTTGCCTGGATGCGGATAACGTCCCCGATGCGGTGGATTTCCCGGCAGCGGTCAGGGAGAAGCTGGAGCTTTTCACCTACGCCCTGTACTCTACCCACAGCCATACGAAAGAGAAGCCCCGCTTCCGTCTTGTAGTGCCGCTCCTGCGGGATGTGACGGCAGAAGAATATGAGCCTGTCGCCCGCTATATCGCCAGGGAAATCGGCATGGATATGTTCGACCCTACGACCTATCAGGATATCAGGCTTATGTACTGGCCAAGCGCCCCCAGCGATGGGGATTATATCTTCGAACATCAGGAAGCAGGACTCAAAAGCCCGGATGCCATCGAGAGCATGAATCCCGAATGGAGGGATGCCACCACATGGCCCACAGGATCCGGAGAGGCTGCGGCGCACAAGAAGACGGCGGCCAAGCTGGGGGATCCCAGGGAGAAGCCGGGGCTTATCGGCCTGTTCTGCCAGGCATACACGGTGGAGGAGGCCATGGAGGCATTCCTGCCCGGAACCTATACGAAGGTGGAGAACACAGAGAACCGCTACACTTACGCGGGCGGCTCCACCACAGGCGGCGTCATCGTCTATGATGATGGCCTTCATGTCTACAGCCATCACGCCACGGACCCCATCAGCGGGCTGGATGTGAACGCCTTTGACTTGGTACGCCTGAATCTCTATGGAGCGCAGGATGCGGACGCGGACGCAGGGATGCCGGTGAACAAGCTACCAAGCTTCGTGGCTATGACTTCCCTCTGCCAGAAGGATGAGAGAGTGAAGGCGCTGCAGAACAAGGGCATCATCGAAGCCTTGTCTGATGACCTCATTGAAAAGGATTTGATGGGGCTGGATGAGGCGGAGGTAAAAAAGGCCACCGCATGGGTCAATCGGCTGGAGCGGACGAAGTTCGGCAAGCTGATATCGTCGGCCTACAATTTCCTGCTGATTCTCCGGAATGACATCAGGCTCAAGGGGATGGCGGGCAATGACCTGTTCGCAGGGCGCGTTGCAGTGCTGAAAAATCTCCCTTGGCGGAAGCATTTCAAGAACCGCATTGACTCATGGCAGGACTCTGATGACGCAGAACTGAGGAATTTCATCAGCCTGAATTATGAAGGGCTGACGGGCAAGATGCTTTTGGACGATGCTCTGACCACCATCTTCGCCGAGAATGCCTTCCACCCCGTGATTGACTGGCTGGAAGGGCTCAAGTGGGACGGAAAGCCCAGGGCGAAGCGGATTCTCATTGACTATCTGGGGGCGGAGGATAACGCCTACACAGAAGAAATCACGGAGAAGTTCTTCAAGGCCGCCATCGCAAGAGTCTACAGCCCGGGGGTGAAGTTTGATTACTGCCTCGTGGTCAGCGGGCCGCAAGGCATAGGAAAAAGCACCCTGCTCCGGCACATGGGACAGAAGTGGTTCACGGATGCCGTGGTGAGCATCAAGGGCAAGGAGGCCATGGATCAGCTCCAGGGCAACTGGATCATCGAGCTTTCGGAAATGCAGGCGGCCACAAGGGCTGAGAACGAGGAGCTGAAAGCCTTCATTTCGAGGCAGAACGACAAGTACCGCCCGCCGTATGGCAGGAGAGTGGAAGATCATCTGCGGCAGTGCGTGTTTGCGGCCACCACCAACGACCGGATTTTCCTGAAAGACCGGACGGGCGGCAGGCGCTTCTGGATCATTCTGTGCGAAGGCGGCGCGAAGCCGTTGCAAGAGTTCACCATGGAGGAAGCCGCCCAGTGCTGGGCGGAATTGATGGAGATTTGGAAGGCAGACAAAGAGCTTCTGCCATCAGCAGAAGCCCTGGCCATTGCCAAGGAGCTGCAGGAGGCGCATACCGAAGGCAGCGAGAAATTCGGACTCATACAGGAGTACCTGGATACCCGCCTGCCGATTTCGTGGGATAGCATGAACCTGAACGAACGGCAACTGTGGCTTTCCGGGGAGACCAGTATAGATGGCGTTGGCGTAACAAAGCGTGAAAGGGTTTGCGCCATGGAAATCTGGTGCGAATGTTTCGGCAATCAACCAAAGTCTCTGCGGAATATGGACGCCAGGGAGATAAACAATATCATGCAGAGAATGCCGGGGTGGAAGCCCCACGATTCTAAGAGTTCGATGTTGAGGTTTAGCTTATATGGCAGACAGCGTGCCTATATTAGAATGTCTAGTGAGAACGAACAAATAAAAGCGTCAACAGAAAGTAAAAAAGCGTCAACAATTATGTTTGACTTTATAGATGATCTCATATAGCCGTCAACAAACCTTTGTTGACGTTTTGAAGATTGTTGACGGAATTGTTGACGCGCAAGAAACCTTATGCATAAAGGCGGACGATGGTTGCGTCAACAATGTCAACAATTATTCTCTATAAAAGATGTAATAAGAATATAGGCATACGCGCGAGGAAATGAAGCGCCTAACGTCCCTAATTCAAAATAATGTTATGGAAGTTGGAAATTGTTGACATTGGTGACACCCTATAGAGAGTTGGCAGGGAGGTGTATTCGTAGAGTGGACATTTTAGAACGGGACTTGGAGAGGAAATTCAAGGAATGCATGGAGCGTTTGGGCTGCATTGTCTTCAAGTTTATCAGCCCCGGGAAAGCCGGAGTGCCGGACAGGCTGGTAGTGATGCCGGGAGGCAGGTGCTTCTTTGTGGAGCTGAAAAGGCCGGGCGGCAGGCCCCGCCCCTTGCAGCTCTTCTGGAAAAAGCGGCTGGAGGCACAGGGAGCGGGCTGCTTCGTGATTGACAGTCTTGACAGTCTCGAAAACGTCAGGCGGGCGGTGATGGAAGAAAGCGAGGTGAGCCCCGTTGAAGTTCAAGCCCCATGAATATCAATCTTTTGCGATTGAAAAGCTGTTTGAAAATGACCATTATGGTTTGTTTCTGGATATGGGCTTGGGGAAGACGATCATCACACTCACCGCCATACAGGAACTCATTGATGATTTTGCCGTTGACCGGGTGCTGATCATCGCGCCCCGGTCTGTGGCAGAATCCACCTGGCAGGATGAGGCAAGGAAATGGGACCATCTGCATCTTGCCTTCTCCACGGTGCTGGGCACTCGTGACCAGCGTATGGCAGCTCTTTGCCGGAAGGCCGACTGCTATGTGATCAATCGGGAGAATGTGGTGTGGCTCTGTGAGGAGTATCATTACCGCCTGCCCTTCGATATGCTGGTAGTGGATGAATCCTCCAGCTTCAAGAACCATCAGGCAAAGAGGTTCAAGGCTCTCCGCAAGTCGATTCCCTGCTTTTCCCGCGTGGTGATCCTCACGGGCACCCCCGCCCCCAATACCCTCATGGATATTTGGGCGCAGATGTACTTGCTGGATCGGGGCGAGGCTTTGGGGCGCACCATCACCGTCTATCGGCAGAAATACTTCAAGCCGGGACAGACGAACGGATTTGTTGTTTATAATTACGCGCTTTTGCCGGGGGCTGAGAAGGAAATCCATGCGGCTATCGCTCCAAAGGTGATGAGCCTCACGGCGGCAGACTATCTGAAGCTTCCGCACCGTATCGACAATGTAGTGGCGGTGGCCCTGCCGGAGAAAGCACGCAAGCAATACCTGCAGATGGAGAAGGACTATATCCTCTCTATGGGGTCTGACGAAATCACAGCCGCCAGCGCCGCCGCTCTCTCCAACAAGCTCCTGCAAATGGCCAATGGCGCCGTTTATGACAACGAACGCGGTGTCATTCAGCTCCACCGCGCCAAGTTAGAGAAGCTGCTGGAGATAGCAGAGACCAATGCAGGTCAGCCGATTCTTGTGTTTTATCAGTATCAGCACGACCTCGCGAATCTGCAGGGAGCATTCCCGGCCGCCAGAGTGCTGAAGACATCGCAGGATATGGCTGATTGGAACTCAGGGAAAATCCCCATGCTGCTGGCGCACCCCGCCAGCACTGCCTATGGATTGAACCTGCAGTCCGGCGGTCACCTGATTGTATGGTTCGGCCTCACGTGGAGCTTGGAGCTATACCAGCAGGCAAATGCACGGCTTTACCGCCAAGGGCAGGAGAAGCCGGTGATCATCCACCATCTTGTGGCGGAAGGCACCATGGACGAGAGAGTGATGAAGGCATTGAAAAACAAGGCCGCAGGACAGGAGGCCCTGCTGGAAGCCGTGAAAGCCGAAATCAGGAAGTGCATGAAATGAAGAGCGGACAGGAGGAATCAGCATGAAGATGTTTTACCTCTCGCACCCCTACACCGGGGACGAGGAAAAGAACCGTGCCGAAGCGTACTTCA
>CACYDT010000105.1 GCA_902773295.1 uncultured Veillonellaceae bacterium
GAGACCGTTGAAATTTGCCGTAGGCAAAGCTTTTACGGTCTCTGCATATACCGTGGGCAGGTAAATTTTCCTGCTCACGAGTATAATAGAGGATTCCTTAGAAGAAGTTTGTTTCGGTAGAGGGCGCCCTTATTCGTTGCCGTGCAATCTTATTCTCCAAAAGATATCCTCAAAGAATTACTTCGTTGCAGGTTCCGCTGTTTCCTGCTTTGGAAGGGAAGAATTGTAAGTGGTGAAGCACTGATAAAAAATGAAAATAATTATCAATTACATATTGACAAAGATTATCATTTTCTATATAATACAAACAAGCTTTCAGCAAAGCTTAAAGCTCTCCTAAAATATTATACACAGCAAGGATCGTCCCGCACTGCTCATGTGGGGCGATTTTTGTATATGTATTTATCAAAATACATATTGACTCAGTAGGTTTATTGGTATATTATAAAAAGGAAAGGCTTTCAAATGGGGAGGAATGAACGATGAAGTGTTATGGCGAGGTGGCGGCGTTATGAAAAATCCTTTGCGCTATCAGATATCGGAGTACGATTGCGGCCCGACATCCCTTCTCAATGCCCTTTCCTTTCTCTTTGAAAGGGAAGAAATACCGCCGGAACTCATCAGGAACATCATGCTCTATTCTCTGGACTGCTACGGCAAGGGCGGGGTGCCGGGCAAGAACGGCACGTCCCGCATGGCTATGATGTTCCTCTCCTGTTTCATGAATGGAGCGGGCAGCGCCGGGCTTCTCCCCATTGAGAGCCGCTATCTTTCCGGCAAGGATGTTTTCTTGGGGGAGAACAGCTTCCTGGTGGACGGTGTCAGGCGGAAGGGCGTGGCTGTGGTGCGGCTTGCGCTGGACGGGGAGCATTATGTGCTCTTTACCAAATGCGACAGGGAAAAGGTCTTCCTCTTTGATCCCTATTATTTGCCCCAAGGGCTTGAGGAGGAAGGAGTCGAGTGCAGGACAGATTATCCCGGGGAATACAATCGCATCGTTTCTTTCTCCTGCTTCAACAGGGAAGGGAACGAGCCCTATGCTTTGGGGGAGGCGGAAGAGCGGGAGGCAGTGCTCATTTTCGACAGACGCAAGAAGCTCACAGCGGAGAGTACCATTGAATACTTCATTTGAAGGCAGAAGAAAAAACGTAAGAAAAAAGCCGGGAACAAAAGAGAAATGCTTGACAGGCCGAAAATTCTTTGTTAGAATACATGTAATACATATAAATATACTATGTATTAATCGAAAAGGATGGTAACTATGGCAAACCGTGGAAAGGCCGGCTCCGGAAGGATTCCCTCCAAGGTGATGGAGTACATCACGGATGCTCTGCAGGAAACCTGCTTCGGCGAAGTTGTCCTGGTGGCACAGGATGGCAGGCTCATCCAGGTGGAACGCACGGAAAGGCGCAGGGTGGACTCCTGGCCCTTGTCCGGGGAAGAGCGGATCACTTGGGACAGGAATCGCGAAGCGGCGCTTTGCAAGCGCATCGAGGAGGAGTTTGCAGGACTTTCTTACGGCAGGCTGACCATCGCCGTCGCGCAGGGAAGGATCAAGCACATGAGCCGACTGGAAATGCAGAGGTTCATGGACGGGGAAGGAATCTGAAGTTCATATCGATCAACAACAGAACTGACTGGACAACCGGAGGTTTTGAACAGAGGACAACTCTGCTCAAAACCTCTTTTGCTATGAGTTGAAAAGGGAGTGTGTTGATTTGGTGAGGAAGCATGATATCGAGTATTTTCTGTGATGTGACATGGGAAAGGGGATTTTATTATGAGCCAGTACAAATTTGAGACCTTGCAGCTTCATGTGGGACAGGAACAGCCGGATCCGGCGACGGATGCCCGTGCGGTGCCCATTTACCAGACGACTTCTTATGTGTTCCGCAACAGCCAGCATGCTGCAGACCGTTTCGGTCTTGCAGATGCGGGCAATATTTACGGACGGCTGACCAATTCCACACAGGATGTGCTGGAAAAGCGCGTTGCGGCTCTGGAGGGCGGCACGGCGGCTCTGGCGGTGGCATCCGGCGCGGCCGCCATCACCTATGCCATCCAGGCATTGGCGGCCAACGGCGGGCACATCGTCGCCCAGAAGACCATCTATGGCGGCAGCTACAATCTTCTGGAGCACACCCTGCCTCAGTACGGGGTAAAGACGACCTTCGTGGATGCCCACAATCTTCGGGAAGTGGAGGAAGCCATCCGGGAAAACACCCGCGCCATCTATTTGGAGACGTTGGGCAATCCCAACAGCGATATTCCGGACATCGATGCCGTTGCAGAGATTGCGCACAAGCACGGGTTGCCCCTCGTTATTGACAATACCTTTGGCACCCCCTATCTGATCCGTCCCATCGAGCACGGCGCGGATATCGTGGTCCACTCGGCGACGAAGTTCCTCGGCGGTCATGGTACTACACTGGGCGGCATCATCGTGGAGGCCGGGAAGTTCGACTGGAAAGCCAGCGGCAAATATCCCGGCATTGCCGCCCCGAATCCCAGCTATCATGGCGTATCCTTCTATGATGTGGTTGGCCCTGCGGCTTTCGTCACCTATATTCGCGCCATCCTGCTGCGTGATACGGGGGCGACCATTTCCCCCTTCAATGCGTTCCTGCTCCTGCAGGGGGTGGAGACCCTCTCCCTGCGTCTCGAGCGCCATGCAGAAAATACCAGGAAGGTGGTGGAGTTCCTGAGCAAGCATCCCAAGGTGCAGAAGGTGAACCATCCTTCCCTGCCGGATCATCCCGACCACGCCCTCTACCGGAAGTATTTCCCCAACGGCGGCGCTTCTATCTTCACTTTTGAAATCAAGGGAGGGAAAGAAGAGGCATGGAAGTTCATCGACCATCTCAGGATTTTCTCCCTGTTGGCCAACGTGGCCGATGTGAAGAGCCTGGTGATCCATCCGGCTTCCACCACCCACTCCCAGCTGACGGAGGAGGAACTGGCCGACCAGGGAATCAAAGAGAGCACCATTCGCCTCTCCATCGGCACGGAGCACATTGACGACATCATCGCCGACCTAGAGGCAGGATTTGCCGCTGTGAAGTGAATTTCAAAAGACACAGCCCCCCGCAGAGAATGATCCTGCGGGGGGCTTGCATGTGCAGTACAGCGTAAAGAAAAATTCTTGTGCTTTTCTTTGTATTTGTTAGAATAGAAGAAAAGGAAAAGGGGGTTCCATGGCACAAGCAGTCAATGTAAATTTCAAGTTGGATTATAAACCATTGACACAGTAGGCTGATTGGTATACCGTGATGGAAAGAAGCTGATGGCATGAAAGAAAGTTCAGTGAAAAGCTTTATTGAAGAAATGTTTGGCTGGTTTCACGCTCACCCGGAGCTTTCCCATGAGGAGCATGAAACGACGGCAAAATTGAAAGAGGTTCTGTCCAAGGAAGGAATCCGCATTCTGGAGCTGCCTCTGGAGACCGGTGTGGTGGCGGAAATCGGCAGGGAAGAGGGTGCTATGGCAGCCCTTCGTGCCGATATCGATGCCCTGCCTATCCGGGAGGAAACGGGGCTTCCCTATGCCTCGAAAAACGAGGGCAAAATGCACGCCTGCGGCCATGATTTCCATACCGCGGCGGTGCTGGGGGCGGCGCTTCTTCTGAAAGGGCGGGAGGATGCCCTTCCCGGCAGGGTGCGGATCGTTTTCCAGCCAGCGGAGGAAGTTTCCGGCGGAGCCGGGCGGGTTTTGGCAACGGGGGTGTTGAAAGACGCGGGAGCCATTTTTGCCATCCATACATCGTCTCTGCTTCCGGTGGGAACCCTTGGCCTGAGTCCCGGCCCGGTGATGGCGGCGGTGGACAGGTTTGTCCTTCGCTTTCGGGGGAAGGGATGCCATGCGGCCCATCCCGACGAGGGAGTGGATGTGATTCCCTTGCTTGCCCATTTCATCGGTGCTGCCCAGACGATTGTCAGCCGCAACGCCGATCCCTTTGCCGCCAACCTGGTGAGCATTACGCGGGTCATGGCAGGCAATACATGGAATGTCCTGCCGGAGGTGGCGGAGCTGGAAGGCACGACGCGGAGCCTGCGAAAGAAAGACCGAACCCTCATCAAGGACAGGCTCTATGCCCTCGCAAAGGGGGAGGCAGCTGCTTTCGGGGCAACGGCGGAGATGGAATGGCATGAGGGACCTCCTCCCACGGTGAACGATGCGGCATGGACGGAGTTTGCCCTCGGCGTGGCAAGGGCGCAGGGATACCGTTTGCAGCCTGCTCCGAAATCGCTGGCCGGGGAGGATTTTGCCCTTTACCAGGAGAAACTGCCCGGCGTTTTCGCTTCCGTGGGAACAGGGGTGTCAGCCCCAAACCACAGTCCGAAATTCATTGCCGACCCGGCAGCGCTCTTCCCGGCGGCAGGATTCCTGGCGGCATTGGCGGAGAGAGCGCTGGGGAGAATGTCATAGATTTACAGGAGTGTCCTGGTTCTGGTAAAATAAAGGGGGAGAAGGACAGGAAAGAGGAAGTGAGATGTATTATGGTGAAGATTGTATTTTCCGATATTGACGGGACATTTCTTACGCCTGAGAACCGGGTGAGCGAGAGGACGGAGGCAGCGGTGAAATCCCTGCTTTCCCAAGGGATTCCTTTTGTATTGGTATCGGCTCGTATGCCCGAGGCCATTTATCCCATTACCGGAAAGCTGGGCATTACGATTCCCATCATCAGTTATAGCGGCGCACTGGTGCTGACGGATGCGGAGGAATGCCTTTCCAGTGTGGTGATGGAGGCGAGGGATACCCGGAGGATTTTGGAGGAAATTGAGTTGAGGTTTCCTCAGGTGACGGTGAATTATTATGCCCAACGTCATTGGTATGTGCGGGATGTCATGGATGATCGCGTTCAGACGGAGGTCCGCATCACCTCGGCGCAAGCGGTACAGGCGGATTTTTCCGAGCGGCTGGTGGCGGGGGAACTGCCCAACAAGCTCCTGATCATGGCGGATCCGTCGGACTGCGAGAGGGCGGAGAAAGAGCTGGCACAAGCCTTTCCCATGTTCCATGTCGTGCGTTCCGCAGCGTACTTGTTGGAAATCATGGACAAGTCCGTGTCCAAGGCCACGGGCATTGAGGTCATGCTGCGGCATTTCGGCCTGACGGCGGCAGAGGCCCTATCTTTTGGCGACAATTACAATGATCTGGAAATGCTCCGCTATACGGGCAGGAGCGTGGCCATGGGCAACGCTCCGGAAGACGTGAAAAAAGCCGCCACGGATGTCACGGAAGCAAACACCGAGGACGGCATCTATCGGTATCTCCATCGAAATGGCATAATAACACTGTAGAAAAAAGGAATCCGGCAGGAATCGGCTTGCTCGTGGTAGAATAAGGGAGAGATTCTTGTCAGTGAAGAGAAAGGGGATTGGGTTGATGAAGAAGAGATGGAAGAAAATAATGTGCGGGATTCTCATGGCATCCAGTCTTGCCGTGCCGTTCTATGCGCAGACAGCGGATGCCATGCCACAGCAGGAAGTTGCCGCAGCGCGGGCGCGAAGCGTTTGGTGGCACTTCACCTTGGAGAATGAGCCATATCCCGACACCTACTTCACCTTCCCCGTGCGCCAAACGGGGAGATGAGTGGAGGGTTGTGTTTCTATGCCGGTATACAATGCTCCCCTGCAAAGGGTGGATGCCAAGGAGACGCGGAGGTATGCAGGGCTCATGAAGGCGAAGGAGTTCGATGAGGCGCTCATCGAGGAAGCCTGCGAGGATGCCCTGCTTCTTGCTGTGCCTAAAGGAGTCTGGCAGGTCTATGACTACGATTGTGAGTTGCGGGAAGTGAAGTCGGATCCACCCTGCATCCTTCGAGGGGAGAAGATCGGAACGCACTTGGCGGGCTGCGACAAGGTCATCCTTCTCTCTGCGACAGTGGGGGAGGACATCGAGGAGACGGTGACGAAGCGCTTCCAAAGAGGGGAATACGCTTCCTCTGTTCTCCTGGACGCTGCCGCGACAACTGCGGTGGAGCAGATTGCGGATGGAATGGAGAAGGCCATCCGCCCCAAGGCGGCGGCCAAGGGATACCGCATGCGCTGGCGGTTCAGTCCCGGTTATGGAGACTGGCCGATGGAGCAGCAGCCGGAAATCGTGCGGCTGAGCCATGCTGGGGAGATTGGCGTTTCCCTCTCTGAGTCCTTCATGCTGGTTCCGAGAAAGTCCATTACCGC
This sequence comes from uncultured Veillonellaceae bacterium, assembly GCA_902773295.1. GTDB lineage: Bacteria > Bacillota > Negativicutes > Selenomonadales > Selenomonadaceae > UBA3796. Next base: position 6,186 of record CACYDT010000105.1, read on the forward strand.
GATCATCGGCCTCTACAAGGAGGATGTTTCGGAAGGCATATCCCGGAATGACGGGGAGCATGCGCCGAAAGGCTGCGCCGCCTGTAGCAGGAAGGATTGCCCGTCGCGAAGGATAGGCTGATTCGATGCCGCTACGGGAGTTGTTTGGGAATATGCAAAGAGCGAGAACCGATAACGGTTCTCGCTCTTTGCATGCGTGGGGGATCGCCCATCAGCTGACCACGTTGATGGGACGGCCATGGAGGAAGCCCTGTACATCGTCGGCAATGATGGACACGAGGCGCCTCCTCGTCTCCAATCCCTTCCAGCCCATGTGCGGCGTGATGATCACATTTTCCATATCGTAGAGAGGATTGTCTGCGGCGGGCGGTTCGGTCTCCTGTACATCGAGGCCGGCACCGGCAATCTTTCCGGTCTTCAGTGACTCAATCAGCGCTTCTTCATCAATGAGCGCACCGCGCGATGTGTTGATGAGGAAGGCACCGGGCTTCATCATGGACAAGCTGTCCTTGTTGATGATGTGCCTTGTTTCGGGGGTGAGCGGACAGTGGAGTGACACATAGTCGCTGTTTTTGAGCATTTCTTCCAGACTGACATAGCGGATGCCGTCTTCCTCCGGCTTTGGCGTTCTGGTGGTGACCAGTACGCTCATACCCAATGCCCGGGCAATCTTTATCACTTCGCGCCCGATGTTGCCTGCGCCGAGGATGCCCAATGTTTTGCCGTTCACTTCCGTGTGCGGCACCATGAGATGCTTGGTGAAATTGCGGCGGTCGCCTCCGGCCAGCATTCTGATCTGGCGCTGCATGGCCGATGCCAGATTGAGCAGCAGCATGATAGCTGTGTGCGCCACGCGCTCGGTGCTGTAGGCGGGAATATTGCAGACGGTGATGCCCTTTTCCCGTGCTGCCGTCAGGTCGATGTTGTTGTATCCCGTGCCAGCCTCGACAATCAGTTTCACGCTGTCCGGCATTTGGCGGATGAGCGTAGCCGGAACAGGGTATTCCTTGGTGACGACAACCGTTGCGCCCTGTGCTCTTTCCAACAATTCTGGCTCTGTGCTGTCATCATAGACAACAACCTCGTCAGACAGGACAGAGAAATCCAGCTGTCCGTCAAAATTCATCTTGCCTGCGTTTACCACGACTACTTTCTGATTCATAGCCAAGCGCCTCGCTTTCTTGGGGAGAAAAAATGGTACCTGTTGCTTCTGGGATTATTATAACGCAATCGTTCAAATTTTGCCACGGGCAAAATCTTTCTATCCCCATGCAAGTCTTGAAACTGTTGCAAAATCCCAGTATACTATATTCGCGAAGGAAAAACGGTTCCTGTGTTTTGCAATAACAGCTCGTTCCTGGAGGGGATTCCATTGATTCATATTTTTGACGGTGCTATGGGCACCATGCTGCAAGCGGGAGGATTGAAGCCCGGGGCTTGCCCGGAACTCATGAATCTGGAGCAGCCGGACGTTGTGGAGAATGTGCATCGGGCGTATCTTGAGGCCGGTTCCACTATCATCGAGACGAATACCTTTGGTGCCAGCTCGCTGAAGCTGGCGCATTACGGGCTGGCAGACCGCATGGCGGAGATCAATGCCGCTGCCGTGAGGATTGCAAAGAAGGCTGCGGGCGGGAAGGCAAAGGTGGCAGGCTCCATAGGCCCCACGGGGCATTTCGTGAAGCCCTTGGGGGATCTGGATTTCGAGGAAGCCTTCCGGATTTTTCGGGAGCAGGCGGCAGCCTTGGCAGAGGCAGGGGCAGACTATATCATCATCGAGACTTGTATTGATATCCAGGAAATGCGCGCCGCCCTTCTGGCGGTGAAGGATGTCTGCTCTTTGCCCGTGATCTGTCAGCTTTCCTACAGCGAGGACGGGCGCACGGTCACGGGAACGGATCCGCAATCGGCAGCGGTCACTCTCGCAGCCATGGGGGCGGATATCATCGGCGTCAACTGCTCTTTGGGGCCGGAGCAGCTTCTTCCCGTGGTGAAGGCTCTCGCAGAGAACTGCGACTGCCCCATCAGTGTGCAGCCTAATGCGGGAATGCCCTATTTGGAAAAGGGGGAGACGAAGTTTCCCATGGGGCCGGAGGATTTCGGCACTTGGGGGCCGAAGCTGGTAGCGGCAGGGGCAACGTATCTTGGCGGTTGCTGCGGTACGACCCCCGCGCATATTGCAGCTCTTGCCGAGGCAGTGAAAGATTGCCCGGAACCGGAAAGGAAGCGGGATTCACGTCCTTTGATGCTTTCCAGCCGGAGCAGGACGGTCACCATCGACAAGGCTCTTCCCACCCGTCTGATCGGGGAGCGCATCAATCCCACGGGGCGCAAGAAGCTGGCCGCAGAGATCCGGGAAGGCTCCTTGCTCTCCGTGAAGAAGGAGGCCGTGAACCAGGTCAAGGCAGGGGCGCACCTTCTGGACGTGAACATGGGGGTGGGGGGCATTGACCAGGCCGCTGCCATGAGGCGTGCCGTCACGGAGATTTCCCAGATTACGGATGCCCCTCTCGCCATTGACACGGGGGATGCCGAAGCATTGGAGGCAGGGCTTCGCGCCTATCCGGGGCGCGCCCTCATCAATTCCGTCACGGCGGAAAGCAATCGCCTGCAGGAGTTCCTGCCTTTGGCGAAGAAGTACGGAGCCGCCATCCTCTGCCTGCCCATCACCGATGAGGGCGTTCCGAAAACGGCAAAGGAGCGCATCGAGGCAGCGGGGCGCATCATCGAGGCCGCCAAGGCAAGGGGGCTTCGGGAGGGGGATTTCCTTTTAGATGCCCTTGTCATGACCGTATCTGCCGATGCCGATGCCTGCCGTGAGGTTCTCGCGACCTTGCGGGACTACCGCCGGGAATTCGGCTATCCCTCCACTATGGGGCTCAGCAACATCTCTTTTGGACTTCCGAACCGCCCGCTCATCAACAGCACTTTCTTTGCCATGTGCCTGGAGGCGGGACTGGATGCCCCTATCATGAATCCCTATGACGATGCCATGCAGAACGCCCTCATGGCAAGCGCGGCACTTCTCGGCATGGATCCAAACGGCCTGGCCTTCAGCAAGAACGAGGCGAATCTCAAGGTTCCCAAGAAGGCGGCGGAGGCCAAGGCCGTTTCCATGGATGTCCTCTCTGCCATCAAGCTCGCCGTCATCGACGGCGAGAAGGACAGCATTGCGGAGCTTGTGATGCAGGCCATCGCGGAGGGGCATGATACCAACGAGATTACGGAGAAAGCCCTGACCGCTGCCATGACGGACATCGGGGAAGACTTCGGCGCGGGCCGCATGTTCCTGCCCCAGGTGCTTCTCTCGGCGGAGACCATGCGGGAGGCATTCAACAAGCTCAAGGAGCTTCTGCCCACCCAGGTTGCAGCCGATAAGGGAACCGTGGTCATCGCCACGGTGAAGGGGGATGTCCACGACCTCGGAAAGAATATCACGGGGGCGCTTCTCGCCAACAGCGGCTTCAAGCTCATCGATCTTGGCAAGGACGTGGATTCCCAGGAAATCGTGAAGGCTGCCATGGAGCACGGCGCCGACATCGTCGGACTGTGCGCTCTCATGACCACCACCATGGTGCAGATCGACAAGGTGATAGCCGAGCTTCACGAAGCGGGCTGCAAGGCGAAAGTCATGGTAGGAGGCGCCGCCCTCACCCAGGAATACGCTGACGCCGCCGGCGCCGATGCCTACGCCGCCGACGGCGTGAAGGCCGTAGAACTGGCGAAGGAAATGGTGGGGAATAACGTATAAAGCAGAAGGACGGTACATCGCGATGGAAAACGTAGGCTGCTGAATAATATTCGATAAAATCTGTAGAAGGTTTTCAATAGCCAAGCAAGAAAAGCCCCATGCTCTATTTATGAGCATGGGGCTTTTGGTTGTTGCAAGTGGAAACTCTTTATTCTTTCACGGGATGTGTTGCCGGTCTCCTGTATGCTTCGTGGTTCTTCTTTATGCATTCCTTGGAAATGTTTCCTTTCTACATCCAATTTTCCTGCAATTCCTTTTGCAGTTTCTCAAACATGCCGATGTATTTTTCCCGACTTTCTCGGATGATGGAGAGGGCAATGGCTTCGTTGTAGGAATGGGCGACGTTGTTTCTGGCTTGGAGCGCCGCCAGCCAGAGGGGTTCATCGTCAATCATTTCGGACTGGTAGGCCAGTTTGATGACTGCCTTGGGGGAGCCGGTCTTGTAATTCCCGTACCCGCTGGCTTCCAGCTGCTCCTTCATGGCCTTCCAGGCTTGCTCGAAGCATATTCCGAAGAGCGATACCATTCCGGTCAGTGTGATGGTATCGAAGGGCGGCTTTTTGCCTTCGATTTCCTTGAGGTTCTGCAAGGCGCGGAAGAAGTTCTCAACTTTTTTCATAGAGCAAAATGCCTTCCTTTTGAATGGATTCCAATAATTCTTCCTGAACAGAGCCATCGAGATTCACGATATCGAACATGAGCAGCGTCGGCAGATCTTCGTCTGCGTCGAGAGAAAAGCTGATGACATCGCCTCCCGACACTGCGAGGTCAATGTCGCTTCGCTCCTTGTTGTCTCCTCGTGCCCTGCTGCCAAAGAGGATGACTTTGGACAAGCAGTGCTTTTTTGCCAGGTCGAGAATGTCTTGTTTCACGGTTTCCGGCAAATTCATGGATTGCGCCCCCTTTGTGTGCGTGTTATGAGAATAGAGTATACCTTTGGAGACTTTTTGGCAAGAGTAAAAGCTCTGTCGGAAGCGGATGAGGATAAATCTTCGCAGGGGCATTGGTAGTTGCGGGACAGCAAGAATATGCGGGAATGCCCCGTTCTGTAAGGATTGCTGGAACAATGGCCAGGCTCCTGCTCGCTTGGCTTCCCGTTGGAATGGGGCGGGAAATGTGCTATACTGTAGGTAATCATATCGAGGAGGCGAGAGCCGATGGGGCAAGACGCAGACTGGATGGAGCATCCGGGCAGGGCGAGGCGCAAGGGCAAGGATTCTGTCTATCTTGATCTGTTCCACAATCCCCGCTATGGAATCCGGTTGGTGCAGTCCTTCCATCCGGAAATGGAGCTGACAGAATCGGACATCGAGTATCTTTCTTTGCATTCGGTCTTGATGGCAGAGCTGTACAATGATTTGGGGATTCTGGTCAAGGACAGGCTCATTCTTTGTTCCGAGGCGCAGTCCACCTGGTCTCTGAATGTCTTGGTGAGAATGTTCCTCTACCTTGCGGAGACATACCACCGCTATATCCAGAAGCATGAGGAAATGAACATCTACGGCACGAAGAAAATCATCCTGCCGATGCCGGAGTGCTATGTGATCTACGCAGGTTCGGAAAAAAAACGCCCGGAGTTCCTGTCCCTGTCGGAAGAATTCTTTGGCAAGGATTCTCCCTTGGAACTTCGCGTGAAGGTCATCACGAAGCCGGGAACCGGGAACATCGTTGAGGAATACATCCGCTTCTGCCATGTCTTCAACGAGCAAGTGAGGCATCACGGGTACACAAGGCATGCCATCGAGGAAACCATCCGGGCTTGCCGGAGCGAGAATGTGCTGGCGGATTATCTGCAGGAGCGGGAGAAGGAGGTCGAAACTATCATGATGACGCTGTTCAGCCAAGAGGAAGCTACAAGACGATATGGGATTGAATGCCGCAAGGAAGGACGCGAGGAAGGAAATATACGTGCTATCCATAACTTGATGGAAACCATGAGCCTTACGGCAGAAAAAGCGATGGATGCCCTGCGGATCCCTCCCCAGGAGCGCGAGCATTATGCGGAGGCCATCAAGTCCATGTAGGAAAGAACGGTGCAGGCAACCGGCAGTTTTTCCGGTTGCATTTCTTTTTTTATATCAGAGTTTTCCTTTGGATTTTTCATGGCAGATATTCTTGCATGATGGTACTCCTTCTGTCTCAATCAAAAGAATACTATCATATCGCGAAAATCTTCCGAAAGTTTTATAAAATAGTCCGGCAAATCTTCAAGGTATCTCTTGTGAAAAGACATGGACTATGGTATAATATCGCAAGGTCACCCATGTCTCCCGAAAGGACATGGGTTTTTTGCAAGTTCGTATGGAAAGAAAGCGGGTATTCTATGGGACAATTGAGGAAATCTGAGTTGGTAATGATTGGCCTGATGATGTTTTCTATTTTCTTCGGAGCAGGGAACTTGATTTTTCCGCCTGCCTTGGGACAGGCGGCGGGAGACCATCTGGTTCCTGCAATCCTCGGATTCCTGCTCACGGGAGTCGGGCTTCCTCTTCTGGGGATCGTGGCCATTGCCCTACAGGGCGGGCGGTACAAGGAATTCATTTCAGCGCAGATACATCCCGGATTCGCCACAGGGCTTCTGTGCATCCTCTACCTTACCATCGGCCCTCTCTTTGCCGTGCCCCGCACGGGTGCGGTATCCTTTGAAATCGGCATTCGGCCCTTTTTGGACGGGGACAGTGAGGTGTGGGGGCGGGCTGCCTATACGGCGGTGTTCTATCTGGCAACGTATTATCTGGCGTTGAACCCCAGCAAATTGATCGATCGCGTGGGAAAGCTCCTGACTCCTGTCCTTCTGGCATTCTTGGCGCTTTTGTTTGCAAAGTCCTTTCTCTCGCCCTTGGGGGATATCTTGCCCGCAACGGGGAACTACATGGATGCGGCTTTTGCCCAGGGCTTCCAGGACGGATATCTGACCATGGATCTTCTGGCTTCCATCGCAATCGGGACACTTGTGGTGAATTCCGTTCGCATGAGGGGCGTGGAGGGAACCAAGGCTTTGAGCAAGGTTTGCATCCTGGCGGGCATGATTGCCATTTCCCTGATGAGCATTGTATATGTTTCCCTGGCTCACCTCGGTGCAACGAGTGTCGCTGCTCTGGGGCATTCGGTAAATGGCGGGCAGCTTTTGGCGGATGCCGTGGGCATCTTCTTCGGTTCCCAAGGGAATTTCCTGCTGGCCGTTATCATCGGGCTGGCCTGCCTCACGACAAGCTGCGGTATGACGTCCGGCTGTGCGGACTTCTTCAGCAGAACCTTGAAGAACCGGGAGGCTTACAGCCGCCTTCTGCTGGGGTTCACACTTTTCAGCTTTGTTGCTTCCA
>CACYDT010000106.1 GCA_902773295.1 uncultured Veillonellaceae bacterium
AAGTCTGCGCTTCATCCTGCAGCATTCCCAGAATCGCAACAGGGATCTGGCGAATGCCTTCCCGCATCGTTTCAAGCGCAGGCAGGGCGGCGATATCTTCTTTGATGCGGGGCGGAGGAGGTATTGCACGGAGATTGGATAACGGGAAAAGAAAACACCGCCCACAAACTATGGACGGTGTTTTTCTGCCTACGGCTTGCCAACATTTTGCCTACAAAAACACTAAATTTCCATAAATACCATTAAAACATGAAAATAAGCGTTAGCCTTGCAGAATCAAGGTCTGAAAAATACTCTTAAATGTAGTGGAAGACACTTTAGAACCTTCTTCCTAAAAGGCTTGAAAAATCCGTCTGTTTCGTATATGATGAAAGCATAGATTGATGTGATGCAGTGAGGATGGATGGCAAAATGCAGAAAAATAACCGGGTTTCCTTGAGTCCCCTGCTGAAAAGGTATAAGTTTTTCTTTGACCTCATCAAGAGGACAACAGATGCCTATCTTTTCTGCACGGATATGCAGACAAATGTTGCCATGGTGTCTCCGAATCTCGTTCAGGATTTCGGGCTGCCGGGAGAGGTCATCCTTGATTTCGACAAGCATTGGGGGCCGTTGATCCATCCGGAGGAGCGAGGCCTCTATATGGCATCTATGCGGGCTATACTGAAGTCCAGAAACGTATATGAGCATTTTCTGGAATATCGGATCAAGGGGAAGAAGGGCGAGTATAGCTGGGTCTGTTGCCGCGCTCGCGTCGGGCTGGACCGCGACGGCAGCCCGCTGGTGTTCGTGGGCATGATCACGCGCATGGCCAGGCGCAATCAGGCGGATGAGGTGACAGGGCTTCTCAACAAGTACCAGTTCGAGCATGGTGTGAAGATGGCTCTGGCAGGCTATCGTGCCACAGGGGAAGGGGGAGCTGTGTTCCTCTTCGGCCTGGACAATTTCAAGATTGTCAACGAGACGCATAACCGCTTGATCGGCGATCAGGTGCTCCGGCATGTTGCCCGCTCCGTGGGAAGCATCCTGCCGCCGATGCTGACTCTTTACAAGCTGGACGGAGATGAGTTTGCCGTCATTTATCCGGGGGCGGGCGAGGAACAGGTGAACGAGATTTTCACAGGCATCCAGCGGAGCCTCTCGCAGCCCCATGTCGTAGAGGGGCGCACCTATTTCTGCACGGCTTCGGCGGGAACGGTGTTCTACCCGGAGGGCGGCAAGGACTGTCTCGTTCTGTACAAGCATGCGGAAGCGGCCATGGACATTGCGAAGCGGGAGGGCAAGAACAGGAATTGCATCTTCAGCAAGGAGCAGTACAATCGTTGGGTGCGTTCGATTTCCATGCGGGATAATCTCAGAGAGAGCGTGGAGAACGGATGTACCGGGTTCAGTCTCTTTTTCCAGCCTCAAGTGGCAGCGGATGACCAGCGGCTCATTGGCGCGGAAGCCTTGCTTCGCTGGAAGAACCCTAAAGGGCGCATGGTGGCGCCCATGGAGTTCATCCCTATACTGGAGGAAACGATGCTCATCATTCCCGTGGGGCGCTGGATTGTGGAGGAAGCTCTGCGGGTCTGCAGGAAATGGCGGAAAGTGGTGCCTGACTTCAAGGTCAGCGTGAACATGAGCTATGAGCAGGTGAAGGATTCGAGTTTCAAGGAATTCGTGAATGAATGCCTTGACCGCTATGCGGTTCCGCCGGAGGCTCTTGTGCTGGAACTGACGGAAAGCAAGATTATTGCGGATTGGAACTTTGTCAATAGGGAGTTCGATCATTTCCGCAAGAAAGGCGTTGCCATCGCCATGGATGATTTCGGCACGGGGTATTCCTCTCTGGCAACGCTCAAGAACCTTTCCTGCGATATCGTGAAGATCGACCGGGAGTTCGTGAAGAAAATCCTGGAGAATGATTTTGATCGGCGGCTCGTGAAATACACCGTGGAGATCTGCCACAGCATCGGCATCAAAGCTTGCATCGAAGGCGTGGAGGAAGCAGGCGAGTATGAACTTCTGCGGCAGGAGTGCGATGCGGATATCATTCAGGGGTATTTGTTTGGGCATCCGGAGTCCGTTGAGAATTTTGAGGAGAAATTCCTCGCCGGAAAGGTGGCGGATTGATTCATGGCAAGGGAGAAAGCCGCGGAGGGAATCACCCTTCTCGGCCAGAAGGAGACGGTATACGGCTATGCATATGCGCCGGAGCTTCTGGAGACTTTTGAGAACAAGCATACGCAAAATGATTACTGGGTGAAGTTCAATTGCCCGGAATTCACGACCCTCTGTCCCATTACGGGACAGCCGGATTTTGCGACGCTTTATATTTCCTATGTGCCGGATCGGAACATGGTGGAGAGCAAGTCCCTGAAGCTCTATCTCGTGAGCTTCCGCAATCATGGGGATTTCCATGAGGACGTGGTGAATATCATCATGAAGGATCTCATCAGGCTCATGGATCCGCGCTATATCGAGGTATGGGGGAAATTTCTCCCCAGGGGCGGCATCTCCATAGATCCCTATGCCAATTACGGGCGGCCGGGGACAAAGTATGAGAAGCTTGCCTGGGAACGCTTTGCGAACCATGACATGGCGGGGATGGACAGAGTGGATAATAGATGAGGGGTGGGATAAAGTGAAACGACAGAAAAGAATTGCACTGATCAATGATATTACAGGGTTTGGGCGCTGTTCCATGACAGTGGAACTGCCCCTTATTTCAGCCATGAAGATACAGGCATGCCCCCTGCCCACGGCGATTTTGTCCGTGCATACAGGGTTTCCGTCCCATTACATGGACGATTATACGGATCGCATGCGTCCCTATATGGAGAATTGGAAGGAAAACGGTCTGGAATTCGACGGCATCTGCACGGGGTTCTTGGGATCGGCGGAGCAGATCGGCATTGTGGAGGACTTCCTTTCCTATTTCAAGAAAGAGGGAACACGGGTCATGGTGGATCCGGTCATGGGGGACTATGGGAAGCTTTATTCCTCCTATACCCCGGAGATGTGCGTGGAGATGAGGAAGCTCCTGGCCCATGCGGATCTCGTGACACCGAACCTCACGGAGGCTTGCGAGCTTCTGGGGGTTCCCTATCCGAAGGATGGGGAAGCAGCAGACAAGGAACTTCAGGAAATGGCGGAGGAACTGTCTGCACGGGGGCCTGCTCAGGTGGTCATCACAGGGCTTCACGAAGGGGAGGAGTCCATCAAGAACTTCATCTATGAACGGGGGAAGGGGATAGAAGTCCTGCGCGTGAAGAAGGTTGGCGGTGACCGTTCCGGCGTGGGAGATGCTTTTGCCGCTATTGTCGCCGCAAGCCTCGTGAACGGAGAGACCCTGAGCAGCTCCGTGCAGAAGGCCGCGATTTTCATCAGCAAGATCCTGAAATATGCGGTGAAGCTGGAGCTTCCCTGGAACTATGGCCTGCCTTTTGAGGAGTATCTGACACAGTTGAAGTGAGGGGGGCTTGTCCTTGACGGAGCATGTGGAAACGATTCCCGGCCTGGTCAGCATCATGATTCCCACCTACGAGCGGCCGAGGATGTTCGAAGAAGCGCTCAAGAGCGCCCTGGCCCAGACCTATCCCCATGTGGAGATCATCGTCTGCGACAACAGCCGGGACGAGCGCACGGCTGAACTCATGGAGAAATACCTCGCGGATCCCAGGGTGAAGTATGTGCGGAACCGGGAAGCGAAGTCGAAGGAAGAGAACTTCATGCCCTTTGAGCATCTGGCTCATGGAGAATACCTTCAATGGCTCATGGATGACGATGTATTGCTGCCGGACAAGCTCCGCCTCATGGTGGCCTGCTTCGAGCAGATACCGGGCATCACGTTGGTGACATCCCGGCGCGGAGTGATTGACGGAGAGGGAAAGTATCTGGGGCAGAAGTCCACGGAGATTGAGATGGAAGGACAGTATGCCGTCTTTGAAGGCCCGGATTTGGGAAAACACATGCTGCGGAATTTCGCTAACTTTGTCGGCGAGCCATCCGCAGCGCTTTTCCGACGCAGGGATCTTCTGCACCATTACTGGAAGGCACAGTCCAGAGGTTACTATACGATTTCCGATGTAGCCATGTGGCTGGAACTTCTGGAGAAGGGGGACTGCGTTGTCTTCCGTGACCCTCTGAGCTATTATCGCTGGCATGGGGCGCAGGAAGGACAGCAGAAAGATGTCATCTTGCTGAGCAGATTGGAATGGTTCCGGCTGGCAACGGAAGATTATTCGGTGAGGCATGTGTTTCTTCGGGAGCGGGAGGACTTCGTATCCCTGTTGCGGGCTTTGTGCAGGGAGTACGATCGGGTTGAGCCGCACAGAGATCCGGAGTTTCTGGAGTGCAGCCATTGGAAGGAATATGCGCGGACGATGTGGAAGATACGGCGCATTCTTGCGGAAGGCGAGGACGCTGCTACATAACAGGATCGAGGGATACGTCAATGATTGTATATGCGACACACCAAGGGGGAAAGTACCTCCCTGTGGAGGAAAGCCTCCGGATCCAGCCGGAGGGGAAGCGGAATCTCTATGTGAACATCACGAACCGTTGCAATTGCTCCTGCGTGTTCTGCTTGCGCACAATGAAGAAGATGGCGGAGGAATCGAGCCTTTGGCTGAAACAGGAGCCGTCTGTTCCGGAGGTCAAGGAAGCATTGGACGGGGTTCCCTGGGAATATATCAGGGAGGTGGTGTTCTGCGGCTTCGGCGAGCCGACCCAGAGGCAGACGGAATTGGTGGAACTCCTGCATTATGTGAAGTCCCGGCATCCCGGGATGCCCACGCGGCTCAACACCAACGGCCTTGGTGAGCTGGAGTACGGGCGGGAGATTGCGTCGGATTTTGCGGGAGTGCTGGACACTGTCTCCATCAGCCTCAATGCATCGAATGCGAAGCGGTATCTGGAGCTCACCCGGGCGAAATTCGGCATGCCTTCCTATGAGGGAATGCTCGCCTTTGCGGAACATTGCAAACAATATGTGCCCAATGTCGTCCTGACCGTCGTTGACAAGGTGGAGGACGCAGAGGAGATTGCCCGTTGCCGGGAGATTTGCGAGAAGAGAGGATTGCAGCTCAAGGTCAGGGAATACGAGGATTCCTAAAGAGCTGAACAGTTCCTTGGAATTTGCGGGAGGATGGTCATGGGATCGGTTCGGTATTTCACATGCAAAAGACCGGAGGATATGCCATCGAGGAATGAATGGAGGGTACAGATCCGGGCATTTCAGAAAATGGAGGGCTTTGCCGGGCCGGTGCGGGGGGAGACAGGGATCCCGGGACTCCGGATAGATTTCAACCTGGGGCTTCGGCTGGTGGTTCCGGAAGGCTCCTGGCATGTTGTGATTTCTGATTACGATACGGAAACCGTGTTTTTTGATGATGATGTATCGGATGTGCAGCTCGTTTCTGTGGAAAAGTATTATGTCCATTGGTCTGTGGAAGTTTCCAGGGATGGCGTTCCCGTCTTTTCCCATGTCTTTGACCCCGAGGGACAGGAAGTCATTTTTTTCTGTTGCCATAAGGCACTGGGGGATGCTTTGGCGTTCCTGCCCTATGCGAAGCTCTTTCGGGAGCGGCATTCCTGCCGTCTTTGCTGCAAGGTGCCGGATACGCTGCAGGAGTTCGTGGCGCATCTCTATCCGGAGCTTCCGCAGGTGGAGAGAGCAACGGACGATACCTATGCAGTGTTTTATCTGGGAGCATGGTTTTCCTTCATGGGGATGCCCGTGGATTTGAGAGCCTTTCCTCTGGCAGAGCTGGCCGGACCTATGGTGGGGCTTTCTAGGCCTGCGCCTATGCCGCCTTTTGCCCCGACACGGCCACGGCTCTTTCCGGAACGGTATGTCTGCATTGCTGTCCAAGCCTCGACACTTTCCAAGGGATGGCACTATCCCAAGGGATGGGAGAGGGTCGTGGAGCATCTGAAGAATCTTGGCTACCGGGTCTTTTGCATTGACCGCCATGCCTATCAACGGGAACTGGACTACGAGACACGGAGGCCGGAGAATGCGGAGGACATGACGGGGGACTATAGCATCATGGATCGCGCCAACATGCTCTATTATGCGGATTTCTTCATCGGCCTCAGCAGCGGTCTGGCTTGGGTGGCCAAGGCCGCAGGATGCCCGGTGGTTCTCATCAGCGGAATGACACAGACATGGAATGAGTTCCATACCCCCTATCGCATCATCAACCGCCAGGTATGCAACGGATGCTTCAACGATGTGCGGGTGAGGTTTCGGGACTCTTTTTGTCCCTATCATGAGGGAACGGAGCGGGAACTGGAATGCTCCAAGAGAATTTCCCCGCGTCAGGTCATAGCGGCGATTGAGGAGTTGAGGAAAGCCGGAAGAAACGAGTGATTCCGCATAAAGGAGTCCGGACATACTAAAACCGGCCTGCAACAGAACACAGGCCGGTCTAACCGTGAATCGACATAAAGAATAACCTCAGGTTCGCTTGTTCGTTCTTCCTGATGACAGTGCATCAACGCTTCCATATAGCCTCAAGTCCGCAAGAGCCAAACTCCTGCCCCTCTTTGCCTCAATGGACATTTCCTCATTCCAAAGTGGGCACTCATCAGTCCGTCCGAAGGGAATTCTGTCCGTCAAGCATCAATAGACATCCACCCTTTCCGCTACCACCAGAGAAGAGCCTGTTTCGGCTACCGCTGCCGCACGCCTTGCCTCACCGGACTGCAGCCCTGCGGCTCACTGGTCGATCCCCTCTTTATATTTCATATTATATCATAACTTTGGAGGCTTTGCAAGATTCTGAATACATATTTTTTACTTAAGTTTTTGGGGGAAAATGACGATATAGAGGAAAGATGTAGGAAGGCTTACGGATGGTTTAGTCAACGAGGAGTTGAAGCGCGATGGCGATGGTAGTGAAGAATAATATGTCGGCAGTCAATACGCTGAATACGCTCAATGCGAATAACAGTCAGATGTCGAAGTCGTTGAAGAAGGTGTCTTCGGGCATGCGGATCAATTCCGCAAGTGACGGGACTTCGGAATATGCCTTTTCCATGCGCCTGCGTTCCTTGGAAGGGGCGTATGGGCAGGACATCGATAATGCGAAGAAGGGAAATGATCTGGTATCGGTTGCGGAAGGTGGGATACAGGTAATTATTGATATCATGCGCGAAATGAAGGCAATGGCGCTCAATTCCGCAAATGATTCGAACACAGATTTGGATCGCCAGACATTGCAGAAGGATTTCGCGAAGCGCATGGAAGTGATTTCGGATATTGCTGCTACGACGAACTATAACGGAAAATTGTTATTGAATGGAGACTATGCTCGCCCGGGCAATGTTCAACCTGTGCCGGGAACACCCAATACTACCGTGAGGAAGATGACATCTGCTTTTTCGCCGTCCACTGGCACAACAGAAGTCAGACCTCCCGGAAAAAGTAACGGAGGGAGTGGATATGTTACGGATAAGGCTTTTGTTGCAAAGAATGGATCGCAGGCTGCAGCGTATGTGGATTTCTCTGGGGCGCAAATCGCAGGGGTATTGCCGGATGCGTTGCATGATCAGGGGTTTGTGATATTGTGCGGGACATGCGATCAGTACATAGGTTTTAAGTTTGATGCGAAAACAACTGAATCGACGAATGTTTCACAAAGCGGAAGCAGTGGTGAGTTCGTGATTGGGATAAAAAATGTAACTGACATAAATGACTTGGCTAAAGCAATCTACGAGGGGCTTAAGAGCATACAGCCTTCAGCAGCTGATGCAACATACCCTACAGCAGTACAAATAAATAGCAGTCATAATGTTCGTATTGCTCAGGATCCTAGTAATCCCAATAAGTATGTTATCGTAAAACAGACAAGTTCTAGCAGTTATTTGCAGTTTTATGACAGGGGGCGCATTGATGAACGACTTCCAGTTCCGGAGGATGAGAAAATAAGGCCGCCTTTGATTATCCACACAGGCCCAAAGCAGAACCAGTATGTCCCAATATATATTAACAGCATGTCCCCAATTGCCATGGGGTTGAACGTGGCATCGGTGAGCTCGCGTAACCGTGCGATTGCTGCTATTACCTATGTGGATTGGGCATTGGAATATGCTTTGGATGAGCAGACTTTCATGGGTTCCTATCGCCAGCGTCTCTTTGAAGCGGAGGAAAATCTGGTAACGGCGCAGGAGAATACGACAGCTACCAAGAGCACCGTTCAGGATGCGGACATGGCGAAGGAGATGGTGACCTACACGAAGAACAACGTCCTCAGCCAGACCGCCCAGTCCATGCTTTCCCAGGCCAACCAGAACAGCAGCGGGATTTTGGATCTCCTGCAGTGAGCAAAGAAGCCTCTCTCGCTATGGGAGAGGCTTTTTTCTTGACGGGCGTTCCCGGGCAGTATACACTTAAGCTATCCATAGGGAAAGAAAGGCGGCGAAAGAAATGCTGGACATGTTGGAGGAAGAGCATGAATTGATCAACGGCGAGGAAGTCTTGCTGGCGGCAGCGAGCTTGCCTCATCTGGGGATACAAAGGAATATGTCAAGGGTGATCGGCAACTATCTTCGCGGCAAAAGGTGCAGCTTGTTCACAGAGGCAAGGGTGGTATTTGATGACAAGAACTGGTTCCAGCCGGATGTGCTGGTAATATGCGATAGGAGCAAGATGAGGTTGAACCACATCGAGGGGGCTCCGGACTTCGTCGCGGAGGTTCTTTCCCCCACCACGAAGTTCCGGGATCTGGGGATCAAGAAGGATACCTATGAGAGGTTTGGCGTGGGGGAATACTGGGTGGTGGATCCCCTGGCAAGGGATGTGACGGTGTACCTGCTTCGGGACGGGAAATACGAGCTCGACTATGTTTACCACAGCTACTCGGAGGAGGAATGGGAGGGGCTTACGGAAAAGGAGAAGTCCCAGCAGAAACTCGCGTTGAAGCTCAGCCTCTACGATGATTTGGTGATTCCGGTGGAGGAAATCTTCGAGGAATGAGCAAAGCAGCCTTTCCCGTTACGGGGGAGGCTTTTTTCTCAAGGAGGAATTTCCTTGACGAGGCTTTCCGGATAGTATATACTTAGGATATACAAGAGGCGGGAGGGATTTTTATGGTGGCCACTGCCATACAAAGATGGGGAAACAGTCAGGGAATCAGGGTTCCCAAGTATTTGCTGGATGCATTGAAATGGAGCCGGGATGAGAAAATAACGATTCATGCGAAGGACAACCGATTGATTATTGAGCAGGCGATACCCGGAAGGCATCCGAGCATCGAGGAATTGTTCGAGGGGTTTGATGGCGAGTACAAGCCGGTTGAGATTGGATGGGGTGATCCGGTGGGGAGGGAAGCATGGTAAAGCAGGGGGATATCATTTGGGTGAATTTCAATCCGCAGAAGGGGCATGAGCAGGCAGGCTATCGTCCGGCACTGGTCGTCAGCAACAATTTTTTCCATGCAAAAACAAGGCTGGCCATTGTGTGCCCTATCACCAGTACGGACAATGCGTTTCCGTTGCATGTTCCTCTCGATGAAAGGACGGATACCGCCGGATATATCCTGTGCGAGCATGTCAGGACATTGGATTTGGAGGCAAGGCCGCATCGCTTTGTGGAACGTTTGCCGATGGATCTTCTGGACAGGGTTTGCAATATATTGTTTGCGGAGATGGAAATCAAGGGCGAATAGAGAGGAGCGAGCAATGAAGCGTCTTGTGATCATTCGCGGCGGGGGGGAGCTTGCCACGGCTGCCGCAATTTACCTGCATAATTCCGGGTTTCGGGTGCTGGTGCTGGAGAAGCCACAGCCTACGTCCATACGGCGGGAGGTTTCCTTTGCCGATGCCGCCTATGACGGAAAGAAGTCCATCGCCCGTGTGGAGTGCCGTCTGGCGGATTCTCCCAAGGAGGCGGAGAAGCGGCTGAAAAATGAGGAAGTGGTCATGCTCATTGACCCCAAGGGGAGGTGCATCCCCGATTTCAAGCCGAAGGTGCTCATGGATGGCATCATGGCCAACGAAAACCGGGGAACCTCCAAAGGCATGGCAGAGCACACCATTGCCCTGGGGCCTGGCTTCTGCGCTGGGCGGGATGTGGATGCGGTCATCGAGACCATGCGGGGGCACAATCTCGGGAAAATCATCTATGAAGGATATTCCTATCGCGATCAGGGAAAAGCCAGCCTGGTGGATGTTGCCGGCGCCTTTGGGCGCCTGATCTTTGCGCCGGAGGAGGGAAAGTTTGAGGGCCTATATCATATTTCCCATAAGATGCAGAAGGATGAGCCTGTGGCCAGGCTTCATAAAGAGGATGGAAGCGTCATGGAGATCCGGACGCAGACCAGCGGCGTCCTTCGCGGCATCGTGCATAGCGGCTGCACGGTGAAGGCAGGGCAGAAGCTCGTGGACATCAATCCCGTCATGAGCCGCGAGGATTGCTTCCGGCTTTCCGACAAGGCGCGGTGCGTTGCCGGTTCCGTGCTGCAGGCGGTCATGGCCTGGGAGAGCAAGAAGCGGAAGCGCATCAGCTTCGATTTTTAGAAGGATGGGGATATTCGAAGGTATCCTGGATTTCCTCTATCCGCCACGATGCCCCAAGTGCCGTGCTTATGTGAAGGCTCGTGGGGATTGGTGCGTGGAATGCCTGCGGGAGACAATCCAGATCCACAGGCTGCCGCTTTCCGTGGAGGCGGCGGGCAGCCTGATGGCGGTATGGGCTTTGGGGCGGTATCGCGGCGGCCTTCAGGATCTCATTCGCGGCTTGAAGTATCATGGGAAGAAAGGGAATCTTCCTTGTATCCGGACATTCCTGAACTCCTGTGACCGGGTTCTCGCCGATGTTCCTTCATCGGCGGTTGCTGTTCCGGTTCCACTTTCTCCTGCGAGAGAGAAGCAGCGCGGATTCAATCAGGCGGATCTGATGTTCCGCGGCTGGCTGGCAGAGCGGGGGATTCCCATGGAACGGATGCTCCTGCGCAAACGGGAAACGACAGCACAGTACGGGCTGTCCGCAGAGGAGCGCAGGGAGAATGTGCAGGGGGTATTTTCCTTGGCAGAAGGGATTTGCGCGAGAGGACGGGACGTTCTCCTCGTGGATGATATCATGACCACGGGCGCCACGCTCTCTGCCTGTGCAAAGGTATTGCGCCGGGGCGGCGCGGCCAGGGTCTATGGGCTTGTGCTAGCCAGCGACAGGGCATAGGGAAAATTTGGGAGAAAGGATTTGGAATGGAACGATATATCTGCCTGCAGCCGGAGTATGCCAGCCAATTCCAATGCGATGGAGCACGCTGCCAAAGCAGGTGCTGCAGGGATTGGGGCGTGAGCATTGATGATGCTTCCATAGAGAAATACAGGCATATTGGAAACCGGGCGGAAAGAGAAGAGATCCTTTCCCATGTGCGGCGCACGGAAGCGGGGCTTGCCATCGAGCTTCGGGAAAACGGCTGGTGTGCCTTTTTAAGGGAGGATTATCTTTGCCGCTTGCAGAAGAAGTATGGGGAGGAATATCTTTCCTGTACCTGCCGGACTTTTCCGCGCATGATCTATCTGTTGGACGGAATGCTGGAACGGTCCTTGAGCCTCGCCTGTCCTGTGGCCGCGGAACTCATCCTTTCGGGCGGGAGCCCCATGGCCTTTGAGCAGGTGGAGGTGGAAGTGGATGAGCCAGTGGTGGTCAGGAGGCCGCAGCCATCGGAATACCAGGGAAGCATTCTGGAAATCCAGTATGCCTGCATTTCCCTGTTGCAGGATCGGCGTTTTTCCTTGGATGGACGCCTTGCCTTGCTGGGCTCTTTTTTGGAACAAGTGCAGGGGGGCGAATCTGTGGATGCCCTTGCGGGCTTCTATACGTCGGAGGAACTTCCGCGCCATGCCCGTGGATTTTTCCAGGCAATGGAATTCCATCGGGAGCAGTGGGCAGAATCCATGGCGGAACTTATGGAGGCCGTGCATGCCGGAGAGCGGGAACAGTCTGTGGAGAATCTTCGGTTGGAGCAAGTCGGGAGAACGATGGGCTTGGAAGAGAGTCCGGAGATATTCCGCAGAGGATTGAGGGCTTTTTCTGAAGAGGTGTATTCCCAGCAGAGAGAGGTTTTGATGGAACACTCGGGTGCTGTCCTGGAGAACTTCCTGGTGAATGAGTTCTTCCTGAATGTCTACCCCTTTCGGGTGAAGGGAACCCTCCTGCAGAATTTCCATGTGTTCCTTTTGGGATGGAAATTGCTGGAGCTTCTCTTGGTGGCGGGAGAGGCCGGGGGGAGGGTGCAGGAGGTTCTTCGGGATCATGCTTATCGCATGGATCATGCCGCCACTTATATGACATGCATGAAGGGCATGGCAATGAAAAGGGAGATGGAACTGGCTTCCTTGTTGAACAGTTTGCTGGAAGCCGGAAGGATACAAGATGGATGACGGAGGGATGGTTGTGCCAAATACCTATGTTTGTCTTCAGACGGAACATGTCAAGAAGTTCCACTGCGATGGGAAAAGCTGCCAGTCGTTGTGTTGCAGGGGCTGGGGCATTGCGATAGACAACGCGGCATGGAAGAAGTACAAGAAGATCAAGGGAAAGGCGGGGAAGAGCATTCTTTCCCATATCAAGAAAAAAGATGGGAAACACATGATCAAGCTTCGTGAGGATCGCTCCTGTCCGTTCCTTCGCGAGGACTTTCTCTGCAGTCTGCAGCATGATTACGGCGAGGCATATTTGTCGGATATTTGCAGGACTTATCCGCGCCTGATGAGAGTTGTGGATCAGCTCCTGGAGTGTTCCTTGTGCCTGACCTGTCCGGTGGCGGCAAAGCTTGTTTTGCTGCAGGAGTCTCCCATGGAGTTTGAGCAGGTGGAATTTTTGGCCAAGGAGGCATTGGATGTAAGGTTTTTTCAGTGGTCGAAGGGTCTGGTAAAACTTCCGGAATTGCAGTATGCAGCCATTTCCCTCTTGCAAGACCGGAGATTCAGTATGGATCAACGGCTGATAATCCTTGGCTTTTTTCTGGAGCATATACAGGATACGGAGGATATGGAGAAATGGAGCGACATCGTTCGTTTTTATGCTTCGGATGACATTGCAGAGCAGGCTCCGGAAATGTTCCGGGCGATCCGCTTCTATCCGGAGCAATATCTGAAGGCAATGTTTAGCCTGGTCGAGGCTCTGTATGGAGAGAAGAGCAACTTGCATATATGGCTGGAAGGTCTGGAGGATGTGACGAGAGTGTTTGGCTTCGAGGGGGATCATATCGAAGTGCCCGTGAGCAGTCTTTTATCATCTTACGAGGAGCACTATCCTGCAGCGAAGAAAGAATTGATGGATCATTACGGGCATATCTTTGAAAATTATTTGGTCAATGAATTTTTTGCGAATATGTATCCGTTCCGGGTAGAAGGGAATCTCGTGCAGAATTATGGAGTGTTCCTTCTTGGCTATAAGCTGATGGAATTTATTCTGGTTGCCATGAAGGCGAACCGAGGAGCAGCTGTGGATGAGGAAACATTGGTGGAGAATATTTCGGGATTCGCGAATTTTATCGACCATACGCCTAAGTACCTTGAGGCTATAAGGCAAGAAGCATGGAAACAGGGGGCAGGAACAGCAGCTTTTCTGAAGAGCTTGCTGCAGGCATGAAGGTCTGGTGTTTCTTCGGATAGAGGTGGCAGGAATCGATGGATTTCAGGAGCGGATATGCAAGGATGCAGGGCAAAAGTTATGCAGAAAAGCTAACGATACTGGATGAGATGGAGCGGAAGGGAATCCCTTGGGATATGAGAGGGAAATTTTACTCAGACAAAGGGCATAGCCTTGTGATGGTGAATGATATCAAGAAAGGAATCGAATATCTGTGGAAAGCGGTGTGTGTAGGGGAAACCATAGATATTTTTGACCAAAGATGTGCTTACAGCGGTTATTTGATGGCCATGCACTATTTGGAGGATGTAACCGATGAGGAGCTACGGGATGCTCATTTCCTTTATGAGAAATTTTTTCCCAACGTGGTTCCCTTTTCCCATACATGGCGAGACCGGAAAAAGCTCAAGATAGGCTATTTGGGCAATAATCTTTCGGGATGCGTTGAAAGCAAGTTTATTGTTCCGCTTTTGGCACAGTATGACCGTGAGCGATATGAAGTGGTTCTGTACGATGTACACCGAGGGAAGAAAAATTGGCTGATAGAGAATTTTCGTAAAAATTATGGTTCTATGGTCCTTTGGAGAGACATGGGGGATACTAACATCGAGGAGTTTGCGGCTAGGATATATGAAGATGGAGTGGATATTCTGGTGGATCTGGAAGGTCATACCATGGATGGTATCACTTTGCAGGTGGCTGCCTACAAGCCGGCACCGGTACAAATCTGTGGAATCGGTTATTTCAACACGACGGGGCTTCCGGCAATCGATTACTTTCTGGGAGATGTTTATTGCGATCCCCCCGGCATTGAAAAATTGTTTTCGGAGAAGGTGCTGCGCTTACCGCATAGCCATCTTTGTTATCATACCATTATAGAGCCGTCAAAAGATCCCGGAACGTATCAGGTACACAATCCCATAGTGTTTGCGTCCTTCAACAATTTTGCCAAGATAACGGATGGAATGCTGGATTTGTGGCATCGCATCATTGAATCGGTTCCGGGATCCCGCCTTTTGTTAAAAAATCCAAGCAAGGATCTGGAACTTGTACATTCTATGCATCAGCGTGCTTTACAGGCAGGATTCCGGGAGGATCAGATGGATGTGCGTCCTTCCTCGGGGGCAGAATATTATATGGATGAATACATGGAGGCAGATATTGCGTTGGATACCTATCCATATCCGGGAGGAGGAACGACTTGCGATGCACTGTATATGGGGGTTCCGGTGGTATCTCTGTATGGGCGCAGACATGGATCGCGGTTTGGGTATAGTATCTTGTCCAATGCGGGGATAGGGGAACTGGCGGCAAGTTCCAAGGAAGAATATGTGGAGAAGGCTGTGGCCTTGGCATTGGATTCGGATTTGCTGACAGTTTTGCATCATAATTTGAGAAAGATGGTGCGAAATTCTCCGGTTATGGACGGAAAAAGATATATTCGTGATTTGGAGATGCTATATGAGCATGTTTGGGATAATTATAGGAGGATGTGCTGTTCGCATTTGGGACTGGAGTAAGGAAATGTTTCTTTTGAGGCAGTGAGATGGATTTTGAGGAGGTTTTGGATTTGCGGATGAATGGTGCACAGGCTGTGCTGGAGAGCCTGAAGAAGGAAGGCGTCGATATTGTGTTCGGCTATCCGGGCGGTGTCGTGCTGAAGCTCTATGACGAGGTTTATAAGATGAAGTTCCCCCATATTCTCACGGGACATGAGCAGGGAGCTGTCCATGCGGCGGATGGTTATGCCCGTGCTTCGGGGAAAGTGGGGGTGGTCTTTGCTACATCCGGGCCGGGGGCGGCGAATCTCATTACGGGAATCGCTACAGCGAACATGGATTCCGTGCCATTGGTCTGCATTACGGGACAGGTGGCGAATCCTGCCATTGGGAAGGATTCCTTCCAGGAGGTAGATGTCTGCGGTATTACGACACCCATTACGAAGCATAATTATTTGGTGAAGGATGTACGGGATCTTCCGAGGGTCATCAAGGAAGCGTTTTTCATTGCTCGGACAGGGCGGCCGGGCCCCGTATCCATCGACGTGGCGGCAGATGTGTTCAACACGGAGTTTGAGTACGAATATCCGGAAACGGTCAGGCTGCGGGGTTATACTGGGGATTATACGGGGGACGCCGCAGAGATCGATGCAGCTGTGAAGGCCATCGAACAGGCGAAGAAGCCGCTGGTATTCTTCGGCGGCGGAGTAACGTCATCGAATACTTCGGAGGATCTTCGTGCCATTGTGGAGCGTCTGGGTGCTCCATCAGCCAGCACGCTCATGGGTCTTGGCTGCATTGCCTCCGGAACGAAGGGGTTCCTGGGCTTTGCCGGGATGCATGGATCCTATGGGGCGAACATGGCCATCCAGCAGTGCGATTTGCTTCTGTGCATCGGCATGAGGTTCAGCGATCGTGTGACGGGACGAGTGGCGGAATTTGCGCCGAAGGCGAAGATCCTTCATTTTGAGCTGGATCCCGCCGAAGTCAACAAGAATGTGGAGGCGGATGTCCGCGTCCTTGGGGATCTCCGCTGGTCTTTGCCCATATTGCGGGAAAAACTCATGGCTTCCAAGACGGACTTCGGGGCAAAGCATGCGGAATGGCTTCAGCATGTTGCGGAACTGGCAGCGTCACATCCCTTCTCTTACCGGGAGGAGGGGGATGCCATCAAGCCCGGTGCATTGATTCGGAAAATCGGCAGCCTTATGGATGAGGATGCCATTGTGGTTACGGACGTGGGGCAGCACCAGATGTGGGCGGCACAGTTCTATGAGGCAAGGAAGCCACGTCAGTTCCTGACTTCCGGAGGCCTTGGAACTATGGGCTACGGCCTTCCCGCTGCTATGGGGGCCAAGCTTGCCTGTCCCGGGAAGAAAGTGGTGCTCTTCACGGGAGACGGCAGCATCATGATGAATTGCCAGGAATTTGCGACGATTGCAGACCATGAGATTGATGTGAAGGTCGTGATTCTGGAGAATCATATTCTCGGCATGGTGGGCCAATGGCAGAGACTCTTCTATAACCGCCACTATTCTGCCTCGGAGCTCAAGGGAAAGCGGGATTTCGTGAAGATTGCCGAGGCCATGGGGCTTCGGGGATACCGGCTTACGAAGGCAGAAGAGCTGGAATCGCGCCTGCCGGAACTCCTGGCAGAGCCTGGGCCTGCTGTCATCGATTGTGTCATTCCCCAGGAAGAGAACGTCCTGCCCATGGTACCGGGGGGCAAGCGTTTGGATGAGATGGTGTTGGGAGGAGAAGACTGATGATGAAGAAATATCTGCTCGCTGTCCTGGTGGACAATAAGCCCGGTGTGCTCACGCATGTGTCCGGGCTGATCAGCCGCAGGGCATTCAATATCGAGAGCATTTCGGCGGGCTATACGGAGGAGCCTTCCGTCACCCGCATCAACATCGTGGTCTCCGTGGAGTCGGAGAATGAGCTGGACCAAGTGGTGAACCAGCTTTCGAAGCTCATCGATGTCATCAAGATCGTGAACCTCAGCAAGTCACCTTCCATTGACCGGGAACTTGTGATGATCAAGGTGCGGGCCACGAAGAAGGATCGGGCGGATCTCGTGAATATCGTGGACATCTTCCGCGCAAACATCGTGGACATCACCCCGGAGAACGTGGTCATTGAGCTTACGGGCCAGCAGTCCAAGATCGATGCTATCTGCGAAGTGCTCTCGGAATACGAGATCGTGGAGATCGCAAGGACGGGAGCCATCGCCCTTTCCCGCGGTCCGGTTCCCGTGAAGCGCATGTAGAGCGCTGCGCGCCATTTTCCGAAAATTATTTTGCAGGGAAAAAAGGAGTTTCTTTGTTTGTGGCGAAATATTGGAATACATAGGCAGGAATTATGACAGGGCCGCGCAAGACCCGCGGCTCCTGCATCTCATTATGGAAAGGAATGTGGCGAAAATGGCTGGCAAGATCAAGAATTGCCCGGTTTGCGGAAAGCTCTATGCGGAAACCGGACGGAAGATGTGCCCGGATTGCTTTGCGAAGGAGCAGGATAAGGAGAAGATTGTCATAGACTATGTCCGGGATCACAGGGGAGCGAAAATTCCGGAGATCGTGGAGGAGACCGGAGCCAGTGAGACTCTCATCAAGCGGCTGATCCGGGAGGGACGCTTCGAGCAGATCGGAATCAAGGTCACCTATCCATGCGAGAAGTGCGGCGCTCCCATCATCATGGGGAAAATGTGCCAGACCTGCCAGGACAAGGCGAGAAGCGAGCTTCAGGCCGCCCGGGCGAAAATCGTCGCAGCGAAGCAGAGCGGAAACTCGGGCAAAGGCATGTATTCCAAGCGGTGAGCATGGGAAATCTCTATTTTCCCTGCAACAGGCAAGAAATGGCGAAAATGGAAGATAACAGGAGATAATAGAAGATTATCAGAGGAAATGGGAAAAGGGCAGGAGTTAAGTCTCCTGCCCTTTTCTACGATAACATGACTGAAGGAAAAGGAAGTCCTGCTGGTTCGGACGATGCAGCAAATACAAGGGAATAGGAATCATGACAGGGTGGTGTAATTATGTATATCAATAACAATGTGCAATCCATTGCGGGAGCGTATGCCCTGAATTCGGCAACTCCGGCAAAGCGCACGACTGCGGCGGCCCCTGCCTCTTTCAAGGATGAGGTTCACCTTTCCAGCGAGGCGCAGAGTTTCCATGAGATGCTCAAGGAGCTCAAAGGCATGGATGATGTCCGCCAGGACAAGGTGGATTTTTATACGGCGGCGATAGAGAATGGCAGTTATGATGTGCCGGCAGCCAATATTGCCAGCCGCATGATGTCGCTCCGTTTCTGAGAGTGGGGGCGGGATGATTCATGTGGCAGGAACTCATTGAGGTTTTGCGGCAGCTTCAGAGGGAATACGAGAGCCTTCGTTCTCTGGGGAAGGAAAAGCACGGTATGCTCATATCCGTGAACCTGGAGAGAGTGGAGGCAATCCTCAAAAAAGAGGAAGTGCATTCTGCCAGGATTGCGGAGCTGGAAGGGCAGCGCAAGGCGATTCTCATGAAGCTGGCAGGGCTGGAGAAGAATCTTCGCCCGGATATGAAGATGGCGGAGCTCTATCATGTTGTGCCGAATCCGCGCACCAGGCAGACCTTGAAGGAACTTCATGGAAAACTGGACGAGGCGGTGGAGGCTGTGGTGCAGCAGAACGAAATCAACTCCGTTCTTGTCCATGGGGCGCTCAATGCGGTGAACGCGAAGCTCAACCGCCTGGGCGGGGTTTCCGTGGAACCGGCTTACGGGAAGGGCGGGAAGGACGTTGTCAGCCATCGCAGGAATTTTGATTTCCGTGCTTGATTTGCGGAGAAAGGATGTTTCATGGAGGAAGCAATCAAGCTGATTCATCGCCAATGGATTGCCTGCAGGCAGCTGAAGGGCTTCCTGGATGAGTTGAAGGCAGCTCTTCAACAGAAGATGGATGCCAAGCGGCTTCGTGAGGCAGTGAAGCATGTCGAGTCGATGTTTGGCGAGATTTCCCGGTTGGGAGAGGAGCAGGATCAGTTCTTGGAGGCACGTCAGCAGCAGAATATGGTCAGCTTCGTGCAGGCGCAGCCAGACTCAGAGGAAAGAGATGTGGCCATGCGCCTGCTTTTTCAGTTGGGGGAACTGCAGGAACAGATTTCCGGACAGATGATGGCGGCGGGGAAGCTCTTGAAACGCAGCCAGGAATTCGTTTCGTTCCAGGTCAATATGCAGGCACAAGCGAAAGCCGGGGATCTCTACGGACCGCCGGGGGCTGCCGGGGGAGCGCATGGCGGTTCCAAGATGTTTGAGGCAAATGTGTGATTTCTATAGAAAGATGAGGGATGAAGATGCGGTCCACCTTTTCAGGGCTCAATACCATGGTCAAGGGAATCTATTCGAATCAGATTTCCCAGGAGACCGTAGGGCATAATATATCCAATGCGGGCACAGAGGGATATTCCCGTCAGAGGGTAAACCTGGCGGCGACCCACGCCCAGGAGCAGTCATCGATTTACGGTACGGTGCAGATAGGCACCGGCGTGGACGCGAAAGCCTTGACGCGGGCAAGGGATATCTATGCGGACAGGCAATACTGGTCAGAGAATCCCACGATGACGTATTACGAGGCACGGGCGAAGGAGTATGACAAATTGGAGACCATCTTCGATGACTCCATGGATCAAGGCATTGCGGAAGCACTGGCGAAGTTTTACAAGTCCTGGCAGACTCTATCGACTTCTGCCAGCGATTCCAGTGCCCGGATTTCTGCACTGGAGCAGGGCAAGAACTTTGCCGACAAGATGCATACCGTAACGAGCCAGCTCCAGGATCAGATCGAGGCGAATTATGCCGATATCCGCTTGAACGTGGGGAAGGTCAACGAGATGCTGGAGCAGGTTGTCCAGCTCAACAAGAGCATCTGCGGTGTAGAGGTGACGGGAGCCATGGCCAACGACCTGAGAGACCAAAGAGATCTCTTGGTGGACAAGATTTCCGATTTTGTCAACGTGGATGTCCATGAAAAGGACGACGGGATGTATACCCTCGTGTCCAACGGGGTTTCTCTGGTCAACGGCATCAGCAGGCTCACGCTGGAAATGTCAGAGCCTTCGGAGAACGATGAATACGGCGTTATTGATTACAGCATTCTCATCAAGGAATCCAACATTGAATACCAGCCCCTGAACGGAATCTTGAGAGCGGAGCTTGATGCCGTTGCAGAGGACAAGTCCTATATCGACAAGATGGCGGATATCGCAGCGTTCATGCTGTCGGATTTCAACTATCAGCATCAGCAGGGGCATGGCGTGGATGCAAAGATTACAGCCGGCGTCAATTTCTTTGGCCAGAGAGACACCCAGTATGTATGGAATGCAACGACCCGGAGCCTGGAGGCAACGCAATATACGCAGACACTGGATACGATTGGCTATACTTATACTGTTGCCCAGAACCCGAATTATGACGTGACTGACCCGAACTACAATTATGTGCAAGCAACACTGAACACGGCGGCAGGTACGGTGGTTACTCCTACCTACACTATGACGAAGGTGGGAATTCTCGCTACGCTTTCCCTCAATACCCAGCTTACGGCACCCGACGGGCATCTTCTCATCGCGGCCAGCGGGTACGGTTTCGAGTCGGATGCTAGCGGGAAGCCAGTGGTCGTGGCACCGAATCCTATCATTCCAATCGCAAATGGTTCGGGGGATGGTGCCAATGCAGTGGCAATCAGTACCCTGTTCAATCTGGATATGTCAAAGGATCCCAGGTATGTGGCAGGCAGTGCGGGCAATGACAATCTCAGGGCGATTGGGACGATTTCCTTGGACTCCTATTACATCAAGACGATGACAGCACTCGGAACCAATGCGGAAACCATGGACACGCGGATCAAAACGCAGAAGGATATCATGACGCAGGTCACGGAGTGGAGGCAGTCCACGGCAGGAGTCAACTGGAACGAGGAACTGTCTAACATGATCATGTTCCAGCAGGGATTCAGCTCCTGCTCCCGCTGCCTCACCACCATGGACGAGATGCTGGATCGCCTCATCAACAGCACCGGCGTGGTAGGCAGGTAATTCGTAGGATTGACAGGAAAGGGCAGGTGTGCCGAAATGAGAGTATCCAGCAACAACATGGTGAGCCGCTACGTCGTGCAGCTCAACGACAGCTATGCAAACCAGTCGAAGCTCATGGAGCAGAGCGATGGCAATAGTCTCCATCGCCCCTCGGATGATTCCGTGAACTATTCCAAATACCTCCGCTATAGCAACAGCAATTCGGAGAACTTGCAGTATCAGAACAATGTGGACACCGGCAGATCCTGGATGAGGACTGCCGATGCCGCCATGGTCAATATGACGGATATCTACACGACTTTGAAGGAAAAGACCCTGGATGCAGCCACTGACACCAACGGGGCGCCGGACATGGTGGCCATTTCCAAGGAGTTCAAGGCGAAACTCTATGAGATTGTTTCCCTGCAGAACAGCCAGCAAGGGGATCGCTACTTGTTCGCGGGGCAGTCGGATCTCACGCAGCCCTTCATTATTTCTGTGGAACAGAAGGACAGGGGGCTTCCAAAGACCTTGGATGATCCGCAGACAGCGTATTTTACGTCGAATATGTCGAATACTGGCCTGAATGTGGATACTACGGGTACGCTGACGCAGATGCTGACTTTGGAGGGAAGCGATGGGGAAACTTATTATCTGAACACAATGAACGGCTATATTTATACAAAAGATTTCGTCATGAATGGCTATAAAAACAAGGTTGCAGGAGGCCAGTCCTGTGTGACTGCCGGGGATGAGGTGGGGACGTTGTCATGTTTTACTGCGACAGCACCTCCGGCTACGAAGGTTTCTAGTTTTTTTAGTGAAAGCGGGGAATTCAAGGACAGTCCGACATTTGCGGTAAAGGTTACGAATGCGGCGGGCAGCACGACTTCAAGAAGTGTCACAGGGTATGGCACATCTCTTGGCTTGCAGCCAGGCGATGAGGCAACGTCAAATATGGATGTGGATATTCTGGATGCTGCGGGGGCCGTTCAGGCTACGGTAAAAGCCGGGCAGTCAATAGATTTAGCGAAGTATCCCGGTGCAACAGATGCGGTGATTGCACAGAGAGACACGTTGACTTCGACGGTAACGGACAGTAAAGGCAAGGATGTCACGTTCAAGCTTGCTACCATCAAGCAACCCTTGGTGACTTATCAGGGGGATGCGAAGTACATCTCTATGGTGAAGCTCAACGGTACGGTGGAGCAGACCTCGGATACGGTAAATGCCACGGGACAGGATCTCAATGGCTGCGATATCTTCGACGATGCGAATTCCGGCAACCAGAAAACCATCATGTCCAACGGGAAGCTCTGCTATGTCTCTTCCGGCACGGCGATGCTCAATGACATGTTCACGGTCTGCGTGAAGATGGAGGGGGCGGATCCCCGCTGGATGAGCTCGGATGGAGTCACTATTGCGGATATGGCTCACAATACCATCACAACGGCTCAATCCTCCACGGCGGCACGGCAGAATGTCTATGACAGCGTTGCGACCATGCTGGACAAGCAGAACGAGGTCATCACGGCAGACATCAACGATGTAAGCGGCACGGATGTGGCAGAATTGGCCGTGCGCCTCATGGAAGCACAGACCATCTACAATATGTCACTCTCCGTGGGAAGCCGGATTCTGCCGCCCTCCCTCGCGGATTACTTGAAGTAATACAAAATTTTCTTGCTGTCCAAAGACTTCAATGGTAAAATAAAATAGAAGGAGTGGGCGTGTTGCTGTTTCCCGGGGGAAGGGGAGAAGATATATGGATATGATACGGCTGAATATACGCCAGACGATGCCAAGGATCGGCATCCGCACGCAGCTGTCGAAGCTGGAGACCCGTTACGTCAAGCCGGAAGCCCATGGGGATTACAAGGCTCCACGTTCCAATATGGGGGTGGAGCAACCGCATCTTGAGGTGAATTCGTATCCGAGCCGCCATGTGTACGGTTACACGAACCATACGGATTTTGCGCGGGAATATGGACAGAAGGGCTTGCAGGAAATGCGGAAAGGCATGTCCCATCGCAATGCCATGGGGCAGCAAATGGTCAACAACGGCGCAAGACCGGGGAGGAATGTCATTGCGGAGCAGGCGAAGAGCGAGCTCGCTTCCCGCATATCCCGGCAGCGCTATATAGAAGCTCAGGCAATACCGGATCCCGAAATGCATATCACACCGGGCAAGGTAGTGGGGACGCCGGATCCAGGGCATTATACCACGGAAATCGATACCGAGTCCATGGCAAAGAGCGACTTCCAGCGGGGGAAAGTAGAGATTTACATGAAGCAGAAGGGCGATATCCGCCAATGGGTGACTTGGGGCAAGTATGATACTTATGCGTAAGGAACTGTGTTCCGAATCTTTGATATGGAGGCATGGCAATGAGAAAGGTCAATACGGTACGTTTTGGCGCAATCGAGATCGATGAGAGCAAGGTCGTTCGTTTCGAGCAGGGGATTCCTGCGTTTGAGGATGAGCATGAGTTTCTCATCATTCCCTACGATGAAGCAAGTCCTTATGTATTCCTGCAATCCCTTTCGACTCCCGATCTGGCATTTCTCATGACCATGCCGTTCATATTCTTTCCGGAATATGAGTTTGAGGTAGACGATGACTCCTTAGCGCGATTGGGCATCAAGGGACAGGATGAGCTCCTGATTTATGTTCTCCTTACTTTGCCGGGGGGCAGGGTCCAGGAGATGACGGCGAACCTCATGGCTCCCGTCATCATCAATACGACGAACATGCAGGCACGCCAGATTGTGCTGGACAAGAGCCGGTACAACACCAAGCACCGCCTGTTCCCGGAAAAGAAGGAGGCGGAGTAATGCTTGTACTCACGAGGAAGCCGCGCCAGCAGATCATGATTGGCGATGACATTGTCATCAATGTTGTGGAAGTGCAGGGGGACAATGTTCGCATTGCCATAGATGCGCCGAGAACGGTGAAGATTTATCGGGGCGAGATTTACCGGGCAATCCAGGAAGAAAACAAGAAGGCCGCCGTCGTTCCGGCAGGCAGCATTGATTTGAGTTCCGTATTGCCGAAGCAGAATCCGTAATTGCGCTGCAAGAACAAAGGGAAGGCGATTCCAGGGTCAAGGATATACCGGAGCACGTTAGGATTTTCCGCAGGAAAAGCCCTGAAGGACTAGCTTTGCGTCGCTTTTGCGTGCTCTGCATATACCGCGGACGGTACTGACAAATAGGAACGATTCTTTCTCCGCGAGTATCGAGTATAAAGAGACCAATGCATTTTCTATGGAGGGATTCAAGATGATGGGAAGGGTACAGGATGTCATGACCGGAGCCATTGTCATAGGAGCGGCCGATAAGGCTGCCGCATCCGGCCGCCATACGAACCGACCGACGGTCCGGGAACAGGTGAAGGCTCAGCAGCAGGAAGCGATGACAAAGGCGGAGAAACTTCAGGAAGAGTGGAATGCCAGAGGGGAAGAGGCTCTTCGGGAGAAAAGGGAAGAACGTGAGAAACTGGACGAGAAGTCCGTGAGCCTTATCACCAAGGAACTCAATGAACTCATGGACAGGATCAACTGCGATCTTGCCTTCAAATACCACAAAGAAGTGGATGTCATGTCCGTGAGCATGATCAGCAAGACCACGGACAAGGTCATCAAGGAACTCCCGCCGGAAGAGATGATTGAGAATATGAAGAAAGCCAGGGAATGGATTGGCGCATTCTTGGACAAGAATGCGTAAGAAAGTAAAGGAGTGAGGGAAATGGGTGTCAACGGTATTTACGGTCTTTCGGGATCGGGCATTGATGTGGAGTCCATGGTCAAGGTCGGCATGCTGTCGAAGCAGAACCAGTATGATAAGATGTACAAGCAGGAAACGAAGCTGTCCTGGCAGAAGGAAGCTTATTCTGGCGTTTATACGGACTTGATGAATTTCAACGTGAGCAAGCTGTCGGACTACAAGATGCAGTCCAAAATGAATGCCATGACGGCGACCACAAACAATACCAGCGCTTTCTCGGTTTCCGCCAACGGCTCTGCGGTTGCCATGAGCCATCGGGTGGAGGTCAATGAACTGTCTTCCAATGCCTATCTCATGTCCACGGGATCCATCGAGCGTGCAAATGCAGGTGCGGCTGAAGACAGCGTCGATCTGAAGGATTCTGTTTTCCAAAGCCTTACGGACAATGGGGATGGCACGTTCCATGTCACCTTCAAGGACGGTACGACCGATACGGTCAGTGGGGACGCTGAGGCATTGAGTTTCACGGTGGATGATGGCGTTTCCAGACTGGATGCCGAGAAGCGTACCATCAAATTCACTTACCAGCAGTTGGCGGACGGCGCGTCCTTCAACGACCTGGCCTCCAAGATCAAGGGACTGAATCTCAATGTGACGGCATCCTATGACTCCGTGAACGATTCCTTCAGCCTCTACAACTCGAAGGGCGGCACGGACAACAAAATATCCCTGACCATGGGAAATAAGGCGACGGCAGATCTCTTCAACAATATGAAGCTTGGCCAGTCCAAGGACGGAGCCCTGGATCCAGCTCAGACGTTTTCTTATGACAGCAGCAGCGCGGCGGGCAGTACCACGGAGATTGCCGGCTCGAACGGAAAGATTACCATCGATGGCCGCGAGTACACGAACATTACCGACAACAAGCTCACAGTGGGGGGCGTCACCTATACCCTCATGGACAAGACCACATCTGCGGCCATTGTGACGGTATCCCAGGACAAAGACTCCATCGTTGATCGGGTGAAGCAGTTCGTCGAGGATTATAATGCCATGCTGGACGGGCTCCAGGACAAGTACAACGAGCAAAAGTACTCGGATTATGATGTTCTCACGAAAACCCAGGAAGAGGGCATGACGAAGGAGCAGATTGAGAAATGGAACGAGAAGGCGAAGTCCGGTCTCCTGAACCATGACAAGTACATCGGCGACATCATCAGCAATATGAGGGAGGCTTTGGCGACCCCGGTGGACGGTGTGGACGGCAAGTACAATTCCGCCTTCAACTTGGGCATCACCACGACGAACGACCGCGGCCACATCAAGCTGGACGAGGACAAGCTCAAGAAGGCATTGGACGAGGAACCGAACAGCGTCTACCAGGTCTTCGGCAAGCTGGATGCCAATGATGATTTCAGCGGCAATGGCGTGGCGCAACGTTTGGGCGATGTCATTACCAAAGGCATGAGCAAGATCAAGGAATATGCGGGAACCACGACGGAGCCGAGCGATGGCAGCAAGCTGGGCGCGAAGATTCTGGAGTGGCAGAACAAGATGAGCGATTTCAAGACGAAGATGAGCACCTATGAGACATTGCTCTACAAGAAGTACGATGCCATGGAGGTGGCGCTCCAGAAGCTCTCCATGACACTCAATTACGTCACGTTCAATCAACAGTAAGGGGTAATATTACCTGATATTTACCCGGGTACATAGGAGGCAAGGAAATGGTAAATGCAGCGGAGGCCTACAAGAGACAGCAGATCATGACGGCGACGCCGGAAGCATTGACTCTCATGCTCTACAACGGCTGCCTGAAATTCATGACAGAAGGCATGGAAGCACTGGAAAAAAAGGATTATGAGCAGGCCAACATATCCATTCAGAAGGCGGAGAATATCATCTCGGAGTTCCGGTTGACGCTGAACATGGAGTACGAGATTTCCCATCAGCTGTTTCCCTTGTACAATTACGTGTATGATCGTCTGGTAGAAGGCAATATGAAGAGCGATGCAAGCAAGATTGAGGAAGCGAAGGGGATTATTACGGAGCTCAGGGATGCCTGGGCGCAGGCTATGAAGAAGGCCAGGGTCATGAAGGCCGGTACGAAGGGACCTGGATCCTATGCATGAGGATACGAACAAGCAAGCAGAAGCTCTTTGGCGCAAGTATCTCGTCCTCTCGAAGGAACTGCTGAAGTTCATCGAGAGGGAAGATATCGATACTTTTCTGGAGATTGTGGATCAGCGTGCTGTCCTCGTGGACAAGATGAAGGCATTGCCTCCCCATACGTTCCGTGAGACGGAGGAATTCTCGGAGCTGGTGTCAAAGATCAAGCCGTTGGATATGCAGGTCATCTACAAGGCAAGGACATGGCTCAACAAGTCCCGCCGCAATACCAGCGCCGTGAAGGCCTATGATCTCAAGACATTCGACCCGGCAGGGAATCTCTTCAACCGCAAATATTAGCATCAAAAGCCTCCCAAGGGAGGCTTTTTTGTGTGGATGGCGAATAAAAGAATAAGATTCCAAAGGATACGACGAGAGAGCAGACCATGAGAGAGGTGCATCATGAAGATTACAGCTTGTTATATCGTGAAGAATGAGGGACGTAATCTCGGGAGAAGCATTTCCTCTTTGAAGGAACAGGTGGACGAGATTATTGTAGTGGACACGGGTTCTGCAGATGATACAACGTTGATTGCCGAAAGGCATGGGGCTTGCGTCTATGAGTTTCCATGGAGGGATGATTTCTCCATGGCTCGCAATTTCGCTTTGGGCAAAGTGCAGGCAGCCTGGGTTGTGTTTCCCGATGGGGATGAATATTTTTCTCCCGCAACCGCAGGGAATCTGCGGCGTGTCATTCAGGAAGCCGATGATCGAGGAAAAGATCTTCTGCTGGTTCCGTGGCATAACATCGATGAGATTTCCGAAAAGGTTCTTTTGGATTCTTATGCCCCGAGAATTTTTCGCTGCCGTCCGGAATTCCGGTATGAAGGCCGTATTCATGAGGAACTTCGGAACTGCGGGCATGCGATGGAAAACATCGGGATTGTTTCGCCCGAGGAGCTTGTCCTGGTGCATACGGGTTACTCGGCAGAGGTTTCCAAGGAGAAGGCTGAACGTAATGCAAGGCTTCTGTTGCAGGAACTGGAGGAAACGAAGGAGCCAGGAAATCTTTATATGTATCTGGCAGAGTCTTATGATGGTTTGGGGGATGCTTCGCAGGCCGTGAAATATGCAAGGATGGATATAGCCATGGGGCGCAGGAACGTCGTGTATGCCAGCCGATCCTGGAGGATCCTGCTTCGCTATCTGGCATCGGATCCCTCTGCCCGGGAGGAGCGGCTTGCCTTTGCGGGGAGGGCTGTGAGGGATTTCCCGGAATTGCCGGAATTCCATGCGGAGTATGCGGAATGCCTGGCAGAAAACTTGGATTTTTCCGGGGCTGTACGGGAGGCGGGGCTTGCAGGAAGGGCGTTCCTGCAAAGCCGGGGAAAAAACGGCATCGAGCCTGTGATGTTTGACGGGCGTATGCTTGAGGATCTGGAACGGAGATGCGAGGGGTGGAAAAGAATTTCAGTGCGTTCCCAAGAACTTCGGGTGACTTCCTGCCTCATCGTCCGGAATGCGGAAAGGGATATGGGTTCCTGGCTGGAGAATACCATGCGATTTTCTGAGGAACGCATTGTAGTGGATACGGGGTCGGAGGACAGGACGCGGGACATGGCAGTTTCTGCGGGATGCACGGTGCAGGAATTTTCATGGACCCAAGATTTTTCGGCGGCGAGGAATGCGGCTCTTTCCCATGCGACGGGGGACTGGATTTCCGTGATGGATGCCGATGAGGCTTATGAGAAGCCGGAGCAGGTGAAGCCTTTCCTTGCATGGATCGAAGAACGGCATCCGGAGGCAGAGGCGGTGATTGTCCCGTTGGTGAACGTGGATGAGGATGCAGCGGACAGGGAGATGGGCCGGGACATGGTCCTGCGTTTTGTCAGGAATGGGAGAGGGCTTCGCTATGAGGGCAATGTCCATGAGCAGCTTTGCCGTTTTGATGGCAGCGAGCCATGTATCTTCCAGGAGCGTCAGAGAGCGCTTCTGCGCCATTGGGGTTATTCATCGAGGCGGGTGTTTGCCAAAGCGCAGAGGAATTTGGAACTGTTGGAGGAGGACATTGCCCTGCATGGGGAGGGGCCGCGCCATTACCGTTATCTCGCGGACTGTTTCAGTACCTTGGGGAATTGGGAAAAGACGGCTTTCTATGCGCGGAAGGCCATAGCGGCTCCGCTTCAATCCGTGGTTCCGGATAGCAGGATGCAGCATCTTTTGCTGGCAGCACTGCGGAAACTGGATGCTCCGTTTTCCGAACAGGAAGAGGCGGCGAGGGAAATGTGCAACGCATTTCCGGAGAAGCCGGAATTCCCGGGGTTGTTGGGGATCCTTCTGGCGGAACAGGGAAAGGAGAAGGAGGCTGTTCCTCTTCTCGAGACAGCTCTGGAATTGGCGGAACAGGCTGATGCCAAAGGGCTTCCAACTGATTTTTCCGATGATGTGGGAACGGTTTGCGCATGGCTGGCATTGGCCTATGAGAACTGCGGCAGAAAGGAAGAGGGAGGTGTCCTGTTGGAGAAGGCTCTGCGTTTCTCCCCACAGGAAGATGATGTTTTGAATGCGGCACGGGAGATCAAGAAAGGACTCTTTCCGGAGGAGTTCTTTCGCTGGCTGGCAGAGTGGATTCCGGATTCCGTGGAGTCGGCACTCTTTCTTGCCAGATGGGCGGAGCGCAACGGTCATGCGGATCTTCTGTCGCATGTGCGGGGACAGATGGACGGGGTCTATCATCGGAGCTTGCCCAGGGAAGATTTCTATGAGGAAGCATTTGCAGGGCGGGCAGAGCCGCTGGGTGAGAAGGCAACGGCGGGATTGGTGCAGGATATTCCTTTCCTTCTCAAGGCCATGCTTCTGGTGGAACAGGAAAAGGAGCCCGGATGGCAGGATCTCCTGCGGCAGTGCCGGGAAGTCCTGCCGGATGCCTTGCGGAATGCCTGGCTTGCCTTTGAGGGGCAGCAGGAATCTTTTTCGGAAGAAGGCTTCCGGATTTTCTGGCCTATCGTGAGGAATACCGGAGACCATGTCCAGAAGGAACGTTTCGCCATGCTTTCTTTTGGATTGGGGGAGCATGTCTGGCGGCCGCTTGCGGCAGAGCTTATGGCAGACGGATCATGGGAGGCGGCATTCGCCCTGTTTGGCAGGATTCCTGCGGATTCTCCGCAGGCAGATGGGACATTCTGGCATGATTTGGGAGTGTGTCTCTGGCATATGGGCGAAGGGGCTTTTGCAGAATGTTTTGAGCGGGCGCGCTCTCTTGGATGTGATAGGAAGGACATGGAAGCTTTTGAGCAATGGCGAAGGGAGGATGGCCTGCAATGACGGGAATCTCTGCCTGTGTGATCGTACGGGATGAGGAAAGGAACCTGCCACAGTGGCTCCGGTGTGTGAAGGGGCTGGCAGATGAGATGGTCGTGGTGGATACGGGCTCCAAAGACAATACGGTGGAGATCGCGCGGCAAGGCGGCGCCCGGGTGGAGCATTTTGCATGGTGCGATGACTTCGGGGCAGCGAAGAACTATGCGCTGGATTGCTGCAAGGGAGCATGGGTCGTTATGCTGGATGCGGATGAGTATTTCCCGGAGAAGGATCTTCCGAAAGTCCGAGGTCTCATAGAAGCCCATGGGAAGGATCCGGAGGTTCTGGGATTTCTGTTCCAACGCATCAATATCGACCGGGACAACCAGGGGGCATATCTGGACAGCGGGCCGCAGATCCGCGTGTTTCGGAATCTGCCGGAACTCCGCTATCACGGGCGCATCCATGAGAATCTGCGCTATGAAGGGCAGGGGAAGGGCACAATGGCCTTTTTCCCCGATGCGGTCATCTACCATACGGGGTATTCCTCCAGTCTTCGGAGAGAGAAGAACCTCCGAAATCTTGCCATACTGGAAAAAGAAGAAGCAGAGGGGCGAGGGGAAGGGATGGAGTTCTACCTGGCCGATTGCCACTACGGCCTTGGGAATTATGCAGAGGCCGCCAGATATGCGGAGCGGGGCATTCGGAAAGGCTTGGCCGTGGCCGTCGGGGATGATTGCCGTCCCTACCAGATCTGGATTGAGAGCCTGATGCTGACGGGAAAATCCCGGGAAGAAATCCTTGCCGCCGTGGAAAAGGCGAAGTCGGTGCATCCGGAGTCAGCACGGTTTGATTTCCTTGCGGGCTTCGACGCATGGGAACGGAGGGACTATCTGGCGGCAGAGGAATCTTTCCGCAGGGGCATTGCCCTTGTCGAAGAACAGAAGGAAAGCAACCCTCTCGCCGGAACGGGACAGGAAAAGTATCTGGCGGATGCCTGCTGCAAGCTGGCCCGGATGGCCAAATGGCGCGGGAAAGAGAAGATGGCTATGGACTGGGCCTATCGTGCGATCAAGGAAGAACGCTATAATCCCCGTGTCCTGCGCATGTTTCTGGAATGCATGGGAGAACAACCGCCGGCAGATGCCATTGCTGTCCTGAACAGCATCTATGACAGCAAAGGGGATGCACCCTTCCTCGCGCGGAACCTGGGCCGGGTTTCCGAGAGGCAGATGTGCTTGTATTACAGGAAGCAAGCGCGGATGGAGCCGGGGGAGGCAGAGGCATACTGGCTGGCGGGAAAGTCCATGGCAGCGGCGGCTTTCCTGGCAGAGGAAATGGATGCCCTGTACCGGCTGGGGATCTGGTCGGCGGGGCAGTCCGGGAAACTGCCGAAAGAATGGGAACTTTTGTTGCCCGAGAATTATCGAAAGGCGGCAGAGGGAGTGGCACAGACACCGAAACAGGCGAACTTTTTGCGGCGAATAAAAGGATTGGAACAAACGATTCGGAAAGTGGAGAAAAACTCATGAGCGTGCAGGAAAAAGAAAGAGAACAGATGCGTAGTGTGCCTACAACATTTTTTCATCGATGGCGCAGGCGGGAACAGAAAAAAATACGCATAGGATATTTGTCGCCGTATTTTTGCAATCATGAGATGCTTCGCTTCCTTTATGTGTTTCTGGCGATATATAACAAAGCGCGTTTTGAGGTTTTTGCATACATGAGCGGCCGTGGAGATGGGGTGAGCTGCCATCTCATGGATCTTGTGGATGGATGGCGGGATGTCAGCCGTTGCAGCCCTTCCGAGGCCGCCAGGGTGATCTATGAGGACAGGATTGACATTCTGGTAGAGCTTTCCGGCCATACAGAGGGGAGCTGTCTGCCGATTCTCGCATACAGACCGGCTCCTGTCCAGATTTCCAGCATCGGCTATTTTGCTTCGACAGGGCTTTCCACAGTGGATTATTTCCTCGGCGATTCCTTCCTCGATGACGCGGAGCTGATATCCATTCTGCGCCGGAACCTTCGATCCATCATGGAAAAATCCCACCTGATGGATTGCAAAGGTTATATGAAAGCTTTGGAACAAGGCTATGAAAGGATTTGGGAGAAATTCCTGGCAGAGCAGAAGCCGCCTTCGATGCGGGATGCGGTTCGTCTGGTTCCGGTGATGGACAAGCTCCTGAAAGCAAGGGAAAAGGAGCAGGCACTTGCGGTGGCCGACGAGATTTTGGCGGCGCGTCCTCTCTCTCGGGATATTGGGGAGAAACTGGCAGCCCTCTATTTGGACGAGAAGGAAACAGAGCATGCTGCGGGAGCGGTGGGGCTGTTGCCGCAGGATTATCCTCTGGGGCAATTCCTGCGGGCTAAACTGCTTTTTTTGCAGGAGAATCTGGCCGGTTCGGAGAAGCTTTGCCTGACCATCGCGGAAAACGGTGGTTTGCCCAGTCCTTGGGGTGGCGTGGAACAGCAGCTTTTGGCAGAGATTTACAAGAGAGAAGGGGAGATGGAGAAGGCTGCCCGGGCATATCTTGCTGCCAGTCGGGATAAGAACAGCGTGTCCTTGGGAAACCGTATGGCTCAGTACGGCAATTATCTTCTGATGCTCCATTTCCTTCCGCATTCGGGGGAGTTCATCTATCGGGAAAGCTGCCGTGCCGAGGAATATGTGCGGGATGTTCCCGTTTTCTCCCATGTACATCGGAAGACTCATCAAAAATTGCGGATTGGCTATCTTTCCCCGGATTTTCGCCGGCATGTGGTGGCATGTTTCAGCCAGGCGTTTTTTCAGGCGGCAGATCATGGCAGTTTTCAAGTCTATGGTTATGCCACTTGTCCGGAGGACGATGTGAGCAGGAGGCTGTCGGATGCGGCGGATGGATGGAGAAATCTGCGCAGTTTGGCGCCGGAGAAGGCCGCACGGATCATCTATGAGGATGAAATCGATATCCTTGTCCATCTTGCGGGACATACAGGGGACAGTTCGTTGCAGATTATGGCGCATCGCCCGGCACCCATCCAGGTCTGCGGCATCGGGTATTTTTCAACGACAGGGCTTTCCTGCATGGATTATTTCCTGGTGGATCGATATACGGCGCCTGCAGGGGAGGAGGTATTTTTCACGGAGCAACTGCTGCGCCTTCCCCATAGCCATTTTTGCTATAAGCAGGTGGTGGAAGTTCCGGAGGTGCAGGAGCATCTCCCCTTTGAGGAGAACGGCTATATTACCTTTGGCAGCATGAACAACGTGAACAAGGTCAGTAACGAAACCCTGGAGGCATGGGGACGCATCATGTCTGCCCTGTCCGATGCCAAGCTGTATTTGAAGCACGGGATGCTGGATCGTCCCACAAGGAGGGAGAAGGAATTAGAACGGCTGGCGAGCGTTGGCATCGAGGCATCCCGTGTCATCATGGAGGGGTTCAGCGTCAACTATCTTGGGGAATACCGTCGCATGGACATTGCCTTGGATACCTTCCCCTATCCGGGCGGCGGGACTACCTGCGATGCCCTTTATATGGGAGTTCCCGTCATCACGCTTGCAGGCAATAGCAATCACGAGAGGTTTGGATTGAGCATTCTCTCGAATCTCGGCATGGAAGAGCTTTGCGGCAGAACGACGGAGGAGTATGTAGCTCGTGCCGTGGCACTGGCGCAGGATCGGGAATTGCTGTGCCTGTTGCACCGGGAACTCCGGGGGATTATGGAGAAAAGTCCCGTTATGCATTCCAGAGGATACATGAAAGATTTGGAGCGCTCCTATGAGGAAATTTGGGCGCGATATGAAAAAGATGGGAATGACGGCAGGAAAAGGGAAAATCATGTCGTATCTAGAGTAAAAGAACGATAATTGAAACATCAGGGGGCGCGAGTGGATATGATGGAACAGAGAGGGATAGCATTGGAACGGAAGGTCAGGGAGCAACTGGCTGCGAGGGATTACGCAGGGATATTGGACACCTTAGCCGCAATGGCGGAGGCTAAGATTTACAGTCCGGAAGCGTTTTATGCGGGCGCGTATGCCTATTTCATGCAGGGGGATTATCAAAGAGCCGCAACCTGGGTCAATAATACACTGACCTATGCGCCGGGGCATGTACCGGCGCGTATCCTGCTGGCAAGACTTTGCATCTTGGAGGATCGCACGGCAGAGGCGCTGTCCGTCCTGGATGTTCTCTTGGAGATGGGAAACATTGAGGAAAGGGAAAGAGCCGAGATTCGTGAGATTGCAGGATACTATGGACGTACGAAGAGAGACATGGTTTGCCGGGATTATCCCCATATTGCTGCTTTTTTGCAATTGGAGGCAAGTGCAGGACATGGCTCTGTTGAAAGACGGAGTCCCGAAAGAAAGACAGAGGCGCCTTCTGCAGCAATCCCCGGAGACGGGGCAATGGAGGTGGCTCGCCGGAAGGTGGAAGAAGTCCTGGGGATGGTATGTTCCGCGAAGGAAAAGGTGCAAGTTCTTTGCTCCTTTGCAGGAGCGTGGTACTTTGAGGGAGATTTCGGGGCTGCAGAGATAGCATTGAAGGCGGCAGGACGCATTGACAGCGATGCTCCAGAGGTGTTCCGGGGGCTGGCGCTTGTGGCTGCGGAATCCGGTGATATGGACAAGGCCGTGCAATATGCCTCCCATA
The DNA here is from genome assembly GCA_902773295.1 of uncultured Veillonellaceae bacterium. Lineage (GTDB taxonomy): Bacteria > Bacillota > Negativicutes > Selenomonadales > Selenomonadaceae > UBA3796. Next base: position 34,922 of record CACYDT010000106.1, read on the forward strand.
TCCGCCCGACGGACTTCCTGCTCTTGCGTACCATCAAGGAAGCAAAAAAATGAGGCGGATTTTGAATTTTTTTTGAAAAAGCGCTTAAGTTTTTTGGAAAACCGACGATATAAATAGCAGAGAAGTGGTCAAGCGGGAAGCAAATCGGGAGAAAAGAGGTTTCCTGCATGTCGTCAGAGGTTCCGGAAAACGAAAAAAATGAAAGTTTTTTTGAAAAAACGCTTAAGTTTTTCGGAAAACCAACGATATATATAACAAGAAAGAGGTAATATGCAAGTAGGCGGAGGCACCGTGAGGTCAGCTAGCAGCCTGAAGGATGAGGAAGCGTGCTTGCTGTTATATCATCAAAAACGGTCATGGATGGCCGTTAGGAATAAACAACTGAAGAGATCAGGGAGGAATTTATCATGGCAATGGTAGTAAAGAACAACATGTCGGCAGTCAGCACTCTGAACACGTTGAATAGGAACTCGGCAGCTCTCACGAAGAGCCTTGCGAAAGTGTCCTCCGGCATGCGCGTCAACGGCGCTGCGGATGATGCTTCCGGATATGCAATTTCCGAGCGTATGCGCGTTCAGATCCGGTCCCTCGACCAGGACAACCGGAATACCCAGAACGGCAGCAGCATGATGAAGGTTGCCGAAGGCGCTGTCAGCTCCACCGTTGAAATCCTGAAGACCTTGAAGGAAAAAGTCATCAACGCAGCGAACGATTCCAATACGGATGAGGATCGCCAGACGATCCAGAAAGAGCTCAACCAGTCTCTGGATCAGATTGACGACAATGCGAACATGACCTACAACGGCAAGTATCTGGTGGATGGCACGAAGAACAACAAGACGGCAGTTACCTGTACTCATTTGACGAACTTGAGCATGTCCACGGACTCGAACGAGAGTACGGCACTGACGTTGCTGAAGAATCGCACGGGTGACCAGCTCCATATCAAGGATACGGACAATGTGACGATTTCCTACGTGAATCAGGGCAAGACGTATACGACGACGTTCTCGGTTGGCTCACAGAGTTTGAAAGATATCTTAGGTGTGACTGCTTCGTATGGAACGGAGACTTTCAAAGCTTCGTTCTCCTATTCGAACAACAATATCATCGGTACGGATGGTACGAATAATACCGTTTATACTGCGAACCGCGAGAACGGCATTACGCTTCAGAATGCGAGAACCGGCGTGGACAATCAGATTGCCGGTCTCACCATCAGTATTGCTGACAACACCGGTGCTATCAAGAAAGCTGCCAATGCTGCGTTGGATGCTTTCAGCGAGACCATTCGTGCGCAGAATGCATCCGAGGACAATGCCCTTGTTTTCCAGACGGGCACGAAGGCAAATCAGGCTATCAAGGTCGGTCTCACGGATATGCGTACCGAGGCTCTCGGCCTGAAGGGTTCCGACGGCGTGAAGCTCAACATCAGCACTCAGAAGTTCGCGAATGCGGCCATCAACGTTCTGGACAATGCTCTCCAGAAAGCTCTCGACCAGCAGACCACCATCGGTGCTGTCCAGAGCCGTATGGAGTACACCTCCAGCAACTTGGTAGCAGCATCGGAGAACGTGACGGCATCCGAGTCCACAATCCGCGATGCGGACATGGCAAAGGAAATGACGGAATACACGAAGAACAATGTTCTCCTGCAGGCCGCTCAGTCCATGCTGTCCCAGGCAAACCAGAACAGCTCTGCTGTCCTCAGCTTGCTCCAGTAAGATTTTCTCAGGCAGTTACCATGGCCCTCTCCTTCGGGAGAGGGCTTTTCCATTTGGCATTGATCAAGAAGGGGCGGTGGCGATGGATAGATTGGAAAAGACGCTGGAACGTTTCTTGCATGCGCCGGATGATGCAGGGCGGTTTTCCCTGCCGGCGTTTCATGGGGAGATGGAGAATGCCTTCCGGGAGGCAGGATTTCGCAGCGGAACCGAAAGGGCAATGCCTTCCATTCTCGTACTTCGTTTGGATGCCATGGGGGACAATATCCTGACGACGCCGGTGCTCAGGGAACTTCGGCGCAATCATTTTTCGGCGCATATCACTCTTGTGACGAGTCCTGCTGCATATCCTTTGATGGAATTGTGTCCTTACGTCAATAAGGTGCTGTGCTTCCAATTGCCAAAGATCCGGGAGGAAGGCATGGCTGCCATCGGGAAAATTGCCGGTTTCTGCAGAGAGCATCTGTGGCAGAGGCATTACGATCTCTGCATCTGTCCCTGTTGGGGATCGCAACCTACGGAGGAGAGGTTCCTTGCTTATCTCAGCGGCGCCCGGGAGCGCTGGGGCTACAGTGACCTGGTCAATAATTTTTACATGCCGGAGCCGGTGGCGGCGACGGAGGAGCGGTATCTCCTGAACCATGCCACCTGCAATCCGCCGGAGATGATCCACGAGGCGGAGAGATATCTGTATCTCTTGGAAGTCATGGGCATGACGATTCGGGACAGGCATCCGGAATTGTGGCTGGGAGCCGGAGAAATCCAATGGGCTGAGGATTATGTGAGATCCATGCGGGAGGGAGGCTCTTTGATTGCTCTCTGCGTGGGGGCGAAGGACTTGAACAGGAAGTATCCGTTGGAACAGTGGATAGCCGCTATGGAGGAGATCATTCGTCTGGGCGGGAACTTCGTTGTTTTGGGCGGGCCTCAGGAGCGCGCGGATGGGGAATTTCTGCGTCAGCGGCTTCCGGAGGGAAAGGTGCGGAATATGGCAGGACGCTCCTCCATGCGGGAGTCGGTGGCATTGATTTCGCTCTCGGATCTCTATATGGGAAATGTCACGGGCATGATGCATGCGGCAGCTGCCTGCGGCCGTCCCGTCATCACTATTTTCCGTGAGGCTGTGGACCGGGAGGGAATCTGCACGGGAGTGTGCAGCGAGTACCGTCGGTTCTCCCCCTATATGACGGACTGCGTCATCCTGCGCCCGAAGCATGCCATAGGAAAATGCCGTGACCTTATTTGTTATGGGGGATGCAATGCATCAAAAGCCCACTGCATTGCCCAAGTGAGACCGGAGGAGATCGTGGAGGCCTATCGTATTTTGATGGGATGAGAAAGGAACGTTTTGCCCTTGGCAAAGTGTTTCCATTGGCGTTATAATATACTGGAGAACGTTAGAATTTTCCGCAGGAAAAGCTCTTACGTTCTCTGCATATACCGCGAACGGCATGAATCAACAGGAACTGTTTTTCTTTCGCGAGTATAGAAAGAAACAATAGGTGGGATGCAGATGGATGAGAGCAATCAGCTGAGGAGTTTTTGCGAGGCGTATATCAAGCGCACGATGTCGACACATAAATTCGATCTTCCGGATTTCGTGAATTATATGGAGCCTGTTTTCCAGAAAATGGGATATCGCACTATGGATCGCAGGAAACAGGAGAGCATCCTGGTCATTCGGCTGGATGACATCCGGGGGTGCGTGATGACCAGCGGATTCCTTCGGGAACTGAGGCGGGAAAAGCCTCAGGCTCATATCACGCTCGTGGTGAACCCCTTCGTGTATCCCTTGATGGAGCTTTGTCCTTATGCGGACGATGTCTACGAGTTTGCCTCGGGTGCGGGCATGGCATTGCAGGATGTCCTGCGCACGGCCATTTCTTTCTGTTTCCGGCATCTCTGGCGGCATCAATACGACCTCTGTTTTTGCCCCCAGTGGGGAATCGACCGGTCATGGACATTGCTCTTGGGCTTCCTCAGCGGAGCCAGGGAGCGCATCGGGTACAGCGAGAAAGTCCATGAGGAGAAGGCCAGGGCGAATCGCGGCTATGACCGTTTCCTGACCCGGGTGCTGGCATGCTCGCCAGGAGTGGTCCATGAGGTTTCCCGTACCTTCTATCTTTTGCAGGATTTTGGAATGGCGGTGGAGAATGATAGCATGGAGGTCTGGTTTGATGACCAGGACAAGCTGGTAGCCCATCGGCTTCTGGTGAACTTCATGGAGAATCATCCCATTGCCGTGGTGGCTCTGGGAGCCAGCCAGGCGTGCAGGAAGTATCCTGTGGAGCGTTATGTGGCGGCTCTCCGACGTATCGCGGAATCGGGGATGCGGTTTGTTCTCCTTGGAGGGAATGATGTGGATCTGGAAGGGAGCTTCTTTGCGCGGAACATGCCCAAGGGAACGGTGATGAACCTCATTGGTCAGACCTATCTTCGGGTGACGGCGGCTCTCATCTCCATGGTGGATCTCTATATCGGCAATGATACGGGGCTGGCCCATATCGCGGCGGCGCTTCATGTGCCCGTCATTGAGCTTCTGGCGGAAGCGGAGGACAAGAAGGAGGACAAGTCGGTCTACAGCGTCTACGAGCGCTTCCATCCATGGAAGGTGCCATCCATTGTCTTGCGGCCTGCCCGGGCGCTTCCTCCCTGTGATGAGACAGCGGTTCTCGGGGGATGCTGCACCATGATGCCCCATTGCATCAGCCGCATTGCCCCGGAGGAAGTGGTGGCGGCCTACAATGTCATGGTGGATTATCTCGAAGAGCATAGCGGGGAATAGGCTGCTAGGAGGAAAATATGGGGAAAAATGCGGGGAAAATCTGCTTTGTCACTTGTGTGAACGATGAACGTTGGTATGAGGAATGCCTGCTCTATCTGAAGCATCTGCGCATGCCTCCGGGCATGGAGGCGGAGTTCCTGCCGGTGAGGGGAGCAGAGTCTATGTGCAGCGGCTACAACACGGGAATGCATGCTTCCGATGCGAAATACAAGGTGTACCTCCATCAGGATACCCTTGTGGTGAACAAGGATCTCGTCCGGGATCTCCTGGAACTCTTCTCGGAGGAAACCATTGGCCTTGTAGGCGTGATTGGCTGCCGATCCTTGCCGAGGAGCGGTGTCTGGTGGGACGGGCTTCGTACCTATGGGAGGGTGCTCCATGCCTGCGAGCCGGAGAGCGTGGTGGATTCCATGTGCCGCCAGCCGGAAGGGGCATACATCGAGGTGGAGGCCGTGGACGGGCTTTTCCTCGCGACCCAGTACGATATCCGCTGGAGAGAGGATCTCTTCACGGGCTGGCATCTCTACGATACCTCGGCCTGCATGGAGATGCGGCGCAGGGGCTATCGGGTGGTCATACCGAATCAGGAGGAAGACTTCTGGTGCATCCATTGCCCGAAGGAGAAGCCTCTGGCACAGGAGTACAAAGGATACCAAAAGGTGTTCCTCAGGGAGTATGGGACGGAACTCCATCCGGAGGTGTGAGGCATGGCAGAAAAAATCAAGCCGGAACTCTTGAATTTTCTTGCACCGGGAGATCTGCCCCTCAGGATTCTCGTGGTGGAGGGTTGGAGATATTTGCCGGAACTCCGGGAGATGTTCCCGGAGGCAAGCCTCTATGCCGTGGAACCGGAGCCGGAGGTTCAGGAACAGGAAGAACTCCGGGGACTGGGCGTGGAATGGGTCGTTCTGGATTATCGGGAAACGCCGCTGCCGTTTCCAAGGGAATTTTTTGACTATATCCTGGGAGACCTGACGTTGGAGTATGTGGCCAATCCCCAGGATATCGCGGCGGGGTTCAGTACCTTCCTGAAACAGACAGGAGCATGGCTCACAAGCTTCCGCAACATTCGCCATTGGTCGGTGCTCCAAAGCCTCATGGAAGGGCATTATTATCAGGTGGTTTCCCGGCTTTACGCAAGGCAGGAGTTCGAGAGGCTCATGTATGCCTGCTTTTACAAGGAAGTGCGCATGGCTGCCCAACGCCGCGCAGGGGAGAAAGCGCTCATAGAGCGGTTGGAATCCGCAGGCTTCGATAATTCCCAGGGGGATATGGATGTGGAGTTCTGGCTGGTGCGGGCGGCACGTTCCATGCCGGAAATGGCCTTGCTGAAATCCATGTACACGAAAGAGGATCGCAGAGAACTCTCCTTTCTCCTGCATCGCATCGAGTATGGCATTGATACGGAAAATCAATGCAGAAGGCTCTGGGAGCTATACGACAAGTCGTCAATGTTTCCGGATTATGTGGCAGCTTTTGCCGAACAAACGGTATTCCACCATAGGAATTTCTATGAGAATCTCATAGCTTTCTCTATGGAGCGGGAGGGTCTGGCGCGAGAAATCCTTAAGGTCGCTTTGGCAGAAACCGGAAGGGAAGAAGAGCGGTTAATGTTGCGGGAACTGATGGCAGAATGATGAGGAATTAGGGGTGATGATGTGCGGAAGATTGTAATGATTTCCATGATGAAAAATGAAGCGGATATCGTTGAAAGCTTTATCCGTCATTCCATGACATTTGTGGATATGATATTGGTTGCTGACCATATGAGTTCCGATAAAACGAAATATATTTTGGAATCGTTGCAGCAGGAAGGTCTTCCGCTGACGATATTTTCCCTTTCTGATGTGGAATTAGCACATTCTGAGGTTATGACCCAGCTTATGTGGAAAGCTGTTTTGGAATATGGAGCGGATCTTGTATTGCCTTTTGATGCGGATGAATTTTTGGTCAATACGGAAAATCATATTTTATGCCGGGAAATTCTTGAACAACTTTCTTCTGATAAGGTATATCATTTGAATTGGCGCCGTTATGAACCTCAATTCCCCACTAAGGATGCGGACAAATTCCTATTGGGGCGTCCTTGCGTCCGTCAGGTTGCATGGGATCGAGGTCAAAAAACAATCATAGGGGCTGATGCTGCAAAGAAGCGTCCTTTTCATTTTATTCAGGGCTGCCATTATGCTCTTTATGACGATGATGGCAAGCGCGTTCCCATGGAAGTGGCGCCTTTTCTTCATACTGCACACTTTCACTGGAGAAGTGAAGAGCAGTACGAATCCAAGGTTCTCGTCAGTTATATCAACAATGTGTCGAAATTTACAGAATATACACCGGCTGCAGGTGGTTTACGTACTCTGTACAAAGCCGTTCTGGCAGGGGAAACGCTGGCATCAGTTCGTCTTTCAGGCGAAACAGAGAAATTTGTGCTTTCGGAATTCGTTCCATCTCAAAGCATGCGGTATAGTGCAGCTGCCAGACCAAATGCGAAGAGAAATTTTTTGGAGGCAAGCGCTCGTATGGCAGAGGCGTATGTCGAGGCAAAATATCTGGCAAAGAAGAGGTTTGTGACAGTTGTCCTGCCTTTTTTGGGGGATGCAGAAGCATGGCGGGAATCCTTTGTATCACTTCAGGAGCAGACATATCCGTTTTTGGAATTGCTGGTTCCCCTTTTAGTGGAGGGGATGTCGGAGAATCTTCGCCGTCAGGCCGTGGAAAATGCAACGGAGGATGCGGTTCGGTTTATTGATTCCGAGAGGGACGGGGAAGTATTTTCCGTGCTGGGGCGTATGGCGAAGGGAGCACATGTTCAATGGCTTTTGCCTGGAACGCAATTGTATCCTCGTAAGATTCAGCTTATGAGTACTTGCCTTGATGCGCAAGATCGTACACATCAAGCACTGATATGCTTTGGCGATGAAGAGTTTCCGGAATGGAGCCCTTACATGGATCCTGCTTTCGATGCGGATTATGTGGATGCCGTGCCAGACAGTATGTTACAATGGATGATCCGTACAGGGAAAATTTTTTCCGGGGGAATTTCATCGGTTTTGATGACGCGAAAGGCTATGGATGCATGCGAATGGTTTCGTGGATGTTTTTCTGATCATATGCCTTTAGAATTTTTCATGTTTCATCGATTGTTTTCGAATGTTCAGGCTGTGAGCAATTCAGGTGTGCATATTGGTGCGATGAAGGAGCAACTTTGTAATATCCCGCAGGAGATTCCTCTGGAAAAATGTATTTTGCATCAGTTGGAATGGCATCAGTTGGTGTTGGATCAAAGAGAGAGACTGTCGATAGAGCAGTATCAAATTGCACTTCAAAATATGAGGTATATCCGTGCACGCTTGAGAGTTTTTTCTGATCAGCTTGCAAAGAAGTCCTCTCTTTGGGAAACATATGAGTCTCTTTCTTTGCAGTAAAAGCATGCACAGTGGCAACCTGGTCTTTAAGGTGTCCTGGTACGATGATTTCGAGGTGGATGTGAGAGATGTATTCGAGGGTTGAGCAGCGCAGGTTGTCCCTGCAAGAGGAACGGTTGTTATGGATGAACGTTTGAACTGGCTCATGTTGGCGGACAAGTTTGCTTCCGAGGGGGATCCGAGAGGGATGCGGGCATGTGCCCGAGAGCTTTTTGACCTGGATGCCCGGCTGGCGGATGGGCCGGCAGTGATGGCAGAAGCGGCGCTTTACAGCGGCAGTTATGAGGAAGCGGACATGCTGGCACATGATGCCCTGGGGCTGGACGGAAAAAATCTCAGGGCGCGCCTCGTGCTGGCCGGCGTGGCCGGGCAGGAGTTCCGCCTGGACGAGGAACTTCGCCTCTTGAAGGAAGTGGTTGAGGGAACCCGGCGGAGGCTGGAACAGATCGATCGCCTGCAGAGGGAATTGAATGTCCGCAATCATTTGGGACAGGGGATTCCGGAGGACGAGAAACTCCTTCGCGCAAACCAGGCGGCAGAGATGAAGATTTTTCGGCAGCTTCTCGTCAAGGCCCGGGGATGGATGGCAGATGCCTATTATCTGGCGGCAGATCCGGAGCAGGCCGCCAATGCACTCAAAGAAGCCAGTTCCCTGACGGAAGACCCGGAGAAAAGAGCGGATCTCTACAGCAAGTACCTTTTCATGCGGAACTATCGCTCTGCAGCACCGGAGTCGTCCCGCAGGGCAGCGGAGAAATATGCATCCCTGATGGCAGGGATCACTCCCTATGCCCATCAGGAAGTGAAGCGTCTTCCGGAGAAACGGCTTCGCATCGGCTATATTTCACCGGATTTTCGCCTGCATGCGGTAGCTTATTTTGTGGCGCCTCTCTTGCGGGATTTCAACGAGAAAGAATTTGCCGTTTATTGCTATTCCCGGGGAACCGGAGACGCTGTGACGAGGCGGTTCCAGAAATATCCCGTGAAGTGGAGGGACATCCGGGGACGCTCTGCCAGAACCGCGGCCCGCATGATTGCCGAGGATCATATTGACATTCTCGTGGATCTTTCCGGCCATTCCCAGGGGAGCTGCCTGGACATCATGGCCTATCGTCCGGCTCCCGTGCAGATATCGGGCATCGGCTACATGAATACTACGGGACTTCCTACGATTGACTATATCCTTTCGGATGAGGTCTGCATGCCTGCCGGGAAAAATGAAGGCTTTACAGAGAAGCCGCTCAGGCTCAAGGGCTGCCACCTTTGCTACGATCCGGGAGCTGTGCGGGAGATGCCCCAGCCGGGGAAAGAGGCGCCGGTGCTGGTGAACGGTTGCGTGACCTTCGGCTGCTTCAACAATTTTGCCAAGGTGACGGACGAATTGATCTGTCTTTGGCGGGGTGCCATGGATCGGGTGCGGGATTCCCGCATTGTTATCAAGGGGAAGATCTGCAGCATTCCTTCGGGGCAGAAGCTTGTGAGGGAACGGCTCATGCGCCTGCACTTTCCCATGGGGAGGGTGGAGCTTCGCCCTTACAGCCCGGACTATCTGGAGCAGTACAGCGATATCGACCTATCCTTGGACACCACGCCCTACACGGGAGGCCTCACCACCTGCGAATCCCTGTTCATGGGGGTTCCTGTGGTGAGCCTTCGCGGACGGAGCCACGGCGCGAGATTCGGCGCAAGCATCCTCCAAAATGCAGGACTGGAGGAACTGGTGGCGGACAACCAGATGGAGTACGTGAAGAAGATTGTCCAGATCGCTTCCAACAAGAATCTCATTCAGCGTTACAGGAGCGCTCTCAGGGAGCATCTTCTGAAGTCAAGGCTGATGGATGGGAAGGCGTATATGAAAGAATTGGAGGAAAAGTACCGCGAGATCTGGAGGCGGTTTTGCGAGGAGACCTGAGGGGGAAGGGCTATGCGGATTTCTGCTTGCGTGATCACGAAGAATGAGGAGACGAATCTTCCCAAGTGGCTGGAGTGCATGAACCTTATTGCGGATGAGCTTGTTGTGGTGGACACCGGCTCTACGGATGGCACGGTGGAGATTGCCCGGGCCGCAGGGGCAAATTGCTTCTTTTTCAAGTGGGTGGATGATTATTCGGCGGCCAAGAATTTTACACTGGATCAGGCAACAGGGGACTGGATTTTCTTCCTGGATGCAGATCAGTTCTTTTTGCCTAAGGACTGTCCGAAAGTGAGGGAATTTGTCAGGATATGCAATGAAAATCCGGATATCTGGGGATGTGCGTTTTCTGTGGTGAATATCGACAGTACCACAGGACAGGAATTGGGTGTTTCGCAGCATGAGTTTCGTTGCTTTCGACGCACCAAATACTTGCGTTATGTGGGGAGAATCCATGAGGAATTGCGGAATCTCTCGGAAGGCCCTAAGAAGAAAATGCAATACATGCCGGGCGCAGTCATCTATCATACGGGATACTCTCCGGAACGGATGCCGGAGAAGTATCGCTATACGATCAGGATGCTGGAGAAATCGCAAGCCATGGACGGTGTGCGGAAGGTGGATGACCTTTACTTCATGGACTGCTATCATGGCTTGGGGGATTATGAAAAAGCAGTGATGTATGCCAGAAGGGCGATTGCCAATGGCGCTGCGTTGCTCGGTTCGGAAAACCGTCCCTATACGGTATTGGCTCATTCCCTGATCCTGCTGAAGCGGCCTGTGTGGGAAACGAAAGCTGTATTGCGGGAAGCAATGAGGCTTTTTCCGGGGCTGGCGGAATACTGGCTGTTTTTGGGATGGCTTGACTGGGAGCAAAAAGAATATGCATCGGCCGCGGAGTATTTCCGGGAGGGAATCCGGCGGTATCAGGAACAGGAAAGTTCGCAGCCCAAGGTTCTTTTGGATGATCATGCCAAGGCATTGCTTCCTTTTGCCCATCGCTGCCTGGAGGAAATTGCCGGTCAAAAGGCAGGGATGGATGGATAATTTTTTAAAAAATAAAAACAATATGGAAATTACTTGATTTTTTCGCGAAATTCAAGTATACTATAGACGGATACCCTGGTTGCCTCCTTTCTCATTAGTAAGTTCAAGCAGAACTGGCTGTCGGGGCATTTAGTATTTTAATCAAAGGGGATTTTTTTCATGGCTTTCGAAGACAAGACATTGGTATGCAAGGATTGCGGCAAGGAGTTCATATTCAGCGCAGGGGAGCAGGAATTCTATGCCGAGAAGGGATTCGAGAATGAGCCGGCCCGTTGCCGGGATTGCCGCGACAAGCGCCGCCGCACGCGTGACGGCGGGGAGCCTCGCCAGATGTACACGGTGGTCTGCGCCGAGTGCGGCAAGGAGACGGAGGTTCCCTTCGAGCCAAAGAACGATCGTCCGGTCTATTGCCGCGATTGCTTCAACAAGAAGAAAGGCGGATTCTGATAGAGCGTTTTTTCCTCTGGCAAAATCTGTGCAGCTGCGTTATACTATAAGCATGACAGTGGGAAGCCCGGGAGCGATCCCGGGCTTGCTTTATCCGATGCTGACGGGATTGTACTCTCACCCTTCGGGCGGGAGACCAGCCCCTATAAAGCAGTGGGTAAATTCAGTAGGGCTCTGGAACTCCCGCTGAATGAGTCTCATTTTATTTTTTTGCGAAAGAGGGAATGATGATGAAGAAGATTTTTGCACTGTGCGCTGCACTGGTCTTTGGGGCAATGGCTCTTGCAGGATGCGGCGGGAGCGGAGGGTCCTCTGCGTCCTCTGCGGGTTCCGGCGGCAAGGTTTTGAAGGTTGGATCCTCCATCGACTTTGCGCCCTTTGAATTCCAGGACGAGACGCAGAAGGAGTACCAGGGCTTCGATATGGATCTCATCCGTGCCATCGGCAAGGAGATGGGCTATGAGGTGGAGATCCAGAACATCGGTTTTGACGGGCTGATTCCTGCCTTGGAGGCAAAGAATATCGATGTGATGATTTCCGGCGTGACCATCAACGACGAGCGCAAGCAGAAGGTGCTCTTCAGCGATCCTTACTATGAGTCGGGCCTTGCCATTGTGGTACGCGAGGACAACCAGGACATCCATACCTTCCAGGATCTCAAGGGCAAGAAGGTGGCCGTCCAGATCGGCACCACCAGTGCGACGGAGGTTCATAAAATTGAAGGTGTGGAAGCCAAGGAACTCAACACCCCGGCAGACTGCTTTATGGAGCTCAAGACCGGCGGAGTGGATGCCGTGGTGAACGACCGTCCCGTCAATGACTACTACATCACCAAGAGCAATACCAAGGGCGTCAAAGGATTGCAGGATTTCTTGACAGCGGAGGATTATGGCATTGCCATCAACAAGGAGAGGCAGGATCTCCAGAAGGAAATCAATGCCGCCTTCAAGAAGCTCAAGGACAACGGCGAGTACCAGAAAATCTACGACAAGTGGTTCGGGGGAGCCAAGAACTGAGGCTCCGCAGAGCGTATCGGATACCGCGTCCCGGTGGGGCGCGGTATTTTCTTATGGAAAAATCGGAACAAGAGTGATAAAATAAAAAAGTATTTAAATTTTGGAAGAACAGGGTGAAGTTCGTGGAGTTCAATTTCGATTTAATCATCAATTCTTTTCCCCTGCTCCTTTTGGGGGCAGGGGTCACGGTCAAGATTACGCTGATGTCGGTGGCGGTGGGCGTTGTCATCGGGCTTTTCGTGGGAATCGCCCGCATATCCTCCTTCCGCCTCCTCCGTTTTTTGGCGGCAGTCTATGTGGATTTCTTTCGCGGGACACCGCTTTTGGTGCAGATTTTCCTCATTTATTTTGCAATTCCCGTGATTACGGGACAGCGCATGGATCCCTTTGTGGCGGCGATTTCTGCCTGCGGCATCAACAGCGGTGCCTATGTGGCGGAGATTTTCCGGGCGGGCATCCAGTCCATTGATGCGGGGCAGATGGAGGCGGGGCGTTCCCTGGGCATGACATGGATGCAGACCATGCGCTATATCATTGTGCCCCAGGCCTTCAAGCGGGTCATTCCGCCACTGGGCAATGAATTCATTGCTCTTTTGAAGGATTCTTCTCTGGTGTCGGTCATCGGCTTCGAGGAGCTGACTCGCCGGGGGCAGCTCATCATTGCCCGCACTTACGGTTCCCTGGAAATCTGGTTCAGCGTGGCGATCATCTATCTGGTGATGACGCTTTCGATTTCCCGGTTCGTTGCATATTTGGAAAAGAGGTTCAAAACGGATGATAAACATTGAGAATTTGCACAAGTCCTTCGGGGAGGCGCATATCCTCAAGGGCATCGACCTCCATATCGCGGCGCAGGAGGTCGTGGTCATCATCGGCCCCTCCGGTTCCGGCAAGAGCACCCTTCTTCGGTGCATGAACTACCTGGAAGAGCCTACCAAGGGAAAGATTACGGTGGACGGCATTGAGCTTTCCGGCGAGGCGAACATCAACAAGGTCCGCACAGAGGTCGGCATGGTGTTCCAGCGGTTCAACCTTTTTCCTCATATGACGGTGCTGGACAATATCACCTTGGCTCCCCAAAAGGTTCGCAGGATGCCAAAGGGGGAGGCGGAGACCCTTGCCCGTGAGCTTCTGGGGAAGGTGGGACTGGCAGACAAGGCGGATGCTTTTCCGGAACAGCTTTCCGGCGGGCAGCAGCAGCGGGTTGCCATTGCCCGGGCGCTTGCCATGCGCCCAAAGGTCATGCTCTTCGACGAGCCGACATCGGCACTGGATCCGGAGATGGTAGGGGAGGTGCTGGATGTCATGCGGAGCCTTGCGAAATCCGGCATGACCATGGTGGTGGTGACCCATGAGATGGGTTTTGCCAGGGAAGTGGGCGACCGCCTGCTCTTTGTGGACGAGGGACGCATCGTGGAGCAGGGGGATCCCCGGGAGGTTTTCGAGCATCCAAAAGAGGAGCGGACGAAATTGTTCCTGTCGAAGGTGCTGTAGTGCAGGCAGAAGGAAATTTTGGGGAACCGATGAGACGGACTGAGGGAGGAGCAACCATGGAAATGAGGTATCCGGCAGGGAATCCAAGGGGAAAGGAACTGTTTTCCGCATTGGAGGAACGGATGCAAAAAGAGCAGTATGATGATGAGTTCCTTTTGCTCCTGATAGAATATCGGGAGATGTACCCGGAATCGGAGCATTTTGATATTTTTTACGGGAGATACGCATTTTTCTACGGGAATTACGAGGTGGCCCTGGAGCATGTATGGGCGGCATACCAAAAAAGAAAAACATGTTTTGAAACATGGAAGCTTCTTGTGGCGTGTTATCTGGCCTTAGGGGAAGTCGAAAAATCTATTCCGTTTCAGGGTTATCTTAGCAAATTCACAGAGGAGACAATCCGTATATCGCTTCCACCAAATAAAATCCCGCAGGCATTGGGAGAACTGAGCGTTATGAAGGGATACGCGGTTTATGCGCCCTTGTGCAGGAAAAAATGCTTTTTGGAGGAAGGGCAGTTCAAAGTAGAGGAAGGCGTTTTTGCAGGTGAAATGATACCGTTTTCAATGGATGATGACGGATACGGCTATTGGGTCGGGGCATTCAATGAAGCAGGTTCCATCGGAGGACATGGGAAGCTGTTGCAGGAAGTCGCCGGGAAGGATGCGTTCATGCAATCTGCCGGTGCGGATGTTGTATATGATATCATGCGTGCCAGGAAAGAAACAGAGTTCTTTGTGGATCCCCGGGACAGTGAGGTGATTCTTCCTGTTGCCGGAGCCATTGACAATCAGATGGTGAACTTTCAAGGGAACGGCATAGAAGGTAGTGCTGTGACGGGGCAGTGGGAATACGATTTTTTCCGCGTAGACCGCCCTGTCCGCGTATCTTCAAAATATCCGTTGCTTTTGGGCAAGCCTGTTCGATTGAGACACAATGAGGCACGGAGAAAAATTGTATTGAATATCCTGGTAGATGCTCTTAGCTGGCCGTTGGTTTGTCCGCAGTCGTTTCAGTACATGCCGCATATGATGGAATTCTTTTCCGAAGGGGTGGTGTTTGGACAACATTTTTCTGCAGTCGAATACACGTATCCAGCCTTGGCATCTATTGAGACGGGGATGTATCCGCATCACTCCCAGATTTATCACGATGGTTTGGTGATACCACTCGATAAAGAATACGTGACGCTGTCGGAACAGATGAAAAATTTGGGATATTATAGTGTGAGCGTCATGAACGCAGGGGGAGGATTATACAATGGCGTGACACGAGGATACGATAGGTTGCTGGTCGGAGCCTATGATTTGCCGGCTTATTCGGCTGTGGAAAGAACCATCCGTCATTTGGAGGCATTTTCGGAATGCGATCAGTTTCTTTTTCTGCATATTCTGGAATTGCATCCATGGTCATCCAAATCAAATCATTTGGATATGGGAGTGCAGACAAAGCTTTGCTTGCAGGATAGAATGAACGGGAAGGAAGAGCCCAAGCCGAGTATTTATCTTCCCGGTTCCAACCTTTACCAAAGCGCCTATCAGCAGGCCATGGCACGCATCGATCGAAGTTTGGGAGTGCTGTTCGATTATATCACAAGCCATTATGATGAGGATGAATATATTGTGCAACTGTATTCCGATCATGGAGCCACCGTCTATGATGATGTGCCGCAGCTCGTGGGCGACAGCCAGACCCATACCGCCTATATGCTGCGAGGATATGGTGTTCCGAGGAAAGGCATCGTGGATGAACTGACGAGCGCTGTCGATATTTATCCGGTTCTGGGGAAACTGGCAGGGTTCCCGGTAGGTTCCTGGGTAGACGGAAACCTGCCGGCGGTGTTTGGCGGAGAAGAGCGGACATGCGTGTACAGCAACTCCCGGTATCCCGGACAGACCTATAAGCTGTGCATTCGGACGAAGACCCATGAATTTTATATGGAGTCCCTTGATCCTGTGCATGAAGATGGAACGGTGGATCTTTCGGGGGCGGCGGCATCTGTCTATTCCAGGGACGGATCCCATCGTTTGGTTGAGGATCCTGTCTTGGCCGATGAATTTTTGGAGATGGCCAGGGAATATACCCGCTCTTTCAATGATGAGGGACGACATTGGCATTCCTATCGATGAAATGGCAATATCATAGAAAGGAAAGTGCGTGCAATGAAAGCGTTGATTCTTAATTCAGGCGCGGGAGTCAGGCTGCGTCCTTTGACAGAAACACAGCCCAAATGCATGACGAAGATCTCGCCGGAGGAAACGATACTGGGACGTCATTTGCGTCAATTGGCAGATGTGGGAGTGGAGGAGATTGTCATTACAACAGGACCCTTTGAGAGGGAACTTGTTCAATATGCAGAAGCGCATGGAGAGAAACAAAAGGTTACGTTTGTGAAGAATCCGGAATATGACCGAACGAATTATATTTATTCGATTTTCTGCGCTCGGGAATATTTGGGGGGAGATATCCTTCTTCTGCATGGGGATTTGGTATTTGCTGATGAGGTTTTGCGCCGTGTGATGGATTTCGATGGGAGCTGCATGGTGACGAGCTCTGCTGTGCCATTGCCGGAAAAGGATTTCAAGGCCGTTCTTTCGGGAGAATACATCAAGGCCGTAGGCATTGAGTTCTTTGAACATGCCGTTGCTGCCCAGCCTTTGTATAAATTGCTCCGGAAGGATTGGCAGGCATGGCTGTCCAGGATCGAGATGTTTTGCAGGAACGGCAGGAGAAATTGCTATGCGGAGAATGCATTCAACGAAATTTCCAATCAATGCAGGATACATCCGCTAGAGGTCGGGAATCTTTTCTGTCAGGAAGTGGATAGCTTGGAGGATTTGGATCTTGTGGTTTCCGGATTGAGAACTTTGGATTCGGAGGATTCTGCTATATGAACGGGAGATGGCCCAAGGTTCTCTCGCCGGGAGATGATTATGCGGATATCGATGCTTATCTCCTTGGCAAGGGAGTCCGGAAAATTTTTCTTGTGCATGGGAAATCTGCAAAGAATCTTAGGGTGGGACGTTATTTTTTCGGTCTTCCGGAGCGCATGGGGATTTCTTTGCGTTCCTTTACGGATTTCTGCCCGAATCCGTCCTTTGAGTCTGTTGTGAACGGGGTGAAGGATTTTCGGGAGCACGGCTGTGACATGGTCGCAGCTCTTGGCGGTGGGAGCGCCATAGATGTTGCAAAATGCGTTAAGCTGTATGCGGACATGCCTGATGATGCATGTGCTCTTCCACAGAAAATCCGGCCGAACGACATACCTCTCTTGGCTGTTCCGACTACGGCGGGAACAGGGAGCGAGACCACCCGGTATGCCGTGATTTATTTTGATGGCGAGAAGCAGTCCATTTCTCATGAGACATGCATTCCGGAGGCTGTATGCATAGATCCGTCCGTACTGATGACGTTGCCGTTGTATCATCGCGCTTCTTCCATGCTGGATGCTCTTTGCCATGCCATGGAATCCTGGTGGTCGGTGAACTCCACGGAGGAAAGCCGTCGGTATTCCCGGGATGCCATGAGGCTTATTCTGGCGTGTAGAAAGGAATATATGCAGGAGGATTCCCGTGTGTTCGGGCATATGATGCAGGCAGCGCATTTGGCAGGGAAGGCTATCGATATCACACAGACGACGGCGGGGCATGCGATGTGCTATAAGCTGACCGGTCGTTACGGGATTGCCCATGGCCATGCGGCTGCTCTCTGCGATGCGGCACTCTGGCCATATATGATGGAACATCTGGAGGATTGCTGCGATGTGCGCGGAAAGAACTGGCTGGCAGGAATTTTTGGGGAAATGGCCGAAACGATGGGGTGCGGTGATGTGCGGGAAGCGGCAGCGGTTTTGCCGAAATTTCTGAAGGAACTTGGCATGGAGAAACCTTCCGGCACGGAGGAGGATCTGGACTTTCTGGCAGCTTCCGTGAATCCCGTGCGTCTGAAGAACCATCCCGTCCGAATGAGCAGGGAGGCGTTTCGGTACCTATATGACGAGATCGTATGGATACATAGGCCGATGGAGGAATGATAGGAGAAGGGGGGAGGCTTGGGGATGAGATATCCGGAGGGAGATCCGAGGGGAAAGGAATTATTTTCGGCACTGGAGGAAAGGGCAGAACAGGGGATGTATGATGATGCGTACTTGTGGATGCTCATCGAATACCAGAGCCTGTATCCGGAATCCGAGCATTTTGATATATTTTATGCGAAATATGCCATGTTTCATAAAAATTACGGAGTGGCATTGGAGCATGCGGGAAAGGCATTCGGGAAACGAAGGATCAGCTTGGAGGTATGGAGGCTTTTCGCTGATTCTTGTATCGCATTGGGCAGGCCGGAAGAAGCGCTTCCTTTTCAGGGCTACTGCTGCAATTTTTACAGGCAGCCATTGGAGATATCTATGCCGGAGGCGTTGCTCAAAAAGAACTTGGGGAGACTGAGTCTGGCCATGGGGCGTGGGAATTGCGCACCTCTTTGTGAATGCAAGATGTCTTATGATGGTGGGGAAATGAGTTCGTCCAAGACTGTGTTCGGCGCGGAATTCCTTCCCGTGGGCGCAGATGAGGAAGGGTATTCGTATTGGGTTGGCGTATACAATGAATCTGCAGGAATTGGAACCAGGGGAAAGCATTTGGAACGGGAAATGAAGTCGGGAACGGCAGGTTTCTTCGAGGGCGATGATGTTGTGTACGATATTATGCGTTCCAAGATTGCGAGGGAGGTGCTCGTTGAGCCGAAGGGAAGCCCTGTTGCGCTTCCAATCGCGGCAGCGACGGCCGCTGCAGAGAAGCAGCGTGTGGATTTTTCGTCGGGAGGAGAGACAGAATGCGGATGCCTGGGGCAATGGGAGTACAGCTTTTTCCGTGTGGAAAAGCCGACCAGGATTTCCTCGGAATATCCCTTGGTCTTTGGAAGACCGATTCCCTTGCAGCATAATTCCAAACGGAAGCGGTTGGTTCTCAATATCCTGGTGGATGCTTTGAGCTGGCATATGTTTCGCAGGGAGAGGTTCCGCTATATGCCCAATATGATGGACTTTTTCTCCAAGGGAATCATTTTCGACCAACAGTTTTCTGTTTCGGAGTATACGTATCCATCGTTGCCGTCTATTGAGACGGGACTGTATCCTCATCATTCCCAAATTTTCAGTGAGCGGGCGGCCATAGAGATCGACAGGAAGCATCTCACGATTTCGGAGCAGATGAAGGGGCTCGGCTATTACTGCACCAACCTCATGGGAGGAGGGCATGCGATATACAACGGCGCAACGAGGGGCTATGACAGGCTGGTTACGAATTTCTGCGATTTGTCGGCGTATGCCGGCACTGAAAGGGCGATTCGTCAGATGGAAGCCTTTTCAGAATGTGACCAGTTTATTTTTTTGCATTTCATGGAAGTCCACCCCTGGCCTGCGGGGAGCATTCCCTACCCGTTGGAGACACAGGTGCATCTTCCTTTGCGGGAGCGGTTGGCCAGAGCCGGCGTTGGGAATGCGAGCGTCCGCCTTCCCGATGCGGCAGTTTACCAGGAGGCAAATCGCCGGGGATTGGCGCATGTGGACAGCGGCCTGAAAAAATTGTTCGATTACATTACCGCTCATTATGATGAGGACGAATACATCGTTCAGCTGTATTCTGACCATGGAGTTTCCATTTATGACAAGGTGCCGGATCTTTTGGGAGATAACCAGACGGGGACGGCGTATATGATGAGAGGTACCGGGGTTCCCAAAAAGGGCATGGTGGAGGAACTGACGAGCACGGTGGATATTTATCCTGTTCTCGGAAAGCTGGCAGGGTTCCGAGGGGACGCTCGTGTGGATGGCAATCTTCCTGCCGTTTTCGGTGGAACGGAACGAGATCATGTCATAAGCTATTCCCTGTTCCCGGGACAAACTTACAAGCTCCGCATCCGAACGAAAGTGCATGAGTTCTATCTGGAATCTACGGAGCTTGTCAACGAGGACGGCACGGTGGATTTGTCCGGAGCAGAATTGTCGATTCGTACAAGAGATGGATCTCGCCGGCCGGTGACGGAGCCGGCTGTCATGAACCGCTTCCTTGAGCTGGTGAAGGAATACACGAAATCCTTCAACAACGAAGGCCGCCAATGGAGGTCCATGATGGAGTCCAGGCCGGAGTGGTATGGCAAGGAAAAGAAAGTTTCACATTGACAAATATGCATTTGTTGAGGAGGGAATGATGTGAAATATCCAGGAGGAAGTGCAGAAGGAAAGAAGCAGTTTCGAACATTGGAGGAACGGGCGAAAAAGAATCTTTACGATGATGAGTTTTTGTTGCTTCTCATAGAATATCAACGCATGCATCCTCAATCAGAACATTTTGATATTTTTTATGCCCGGTATGCCGCATTTCATGGGAATTACCGGGTGGCATTGGAACATGCAAAAAAAGCCTATGCATGCCGCAAGCAGGACGCAGAAACGTGGAAACTGCTGGCAGGGATCTACGAAAGGATCGGGGACAAGTATCATGCGGCTTTGTATCTTGGTCTGGTGTCTCTGGACAATGAAAAGACGTTGATGGATATCACCGGTAAGGAAAGTGTGGCAGGGCTGGAGATGGCTCATACGAGTCCTGCCTTGGCGCCCTTTAAGCAGTCTGCGGTCTTTGTCGGGAATGCAATCAAGTTCCAGGACGGATTGTTTCTGGGGGAGCAGCTTCCTATGGAAGAAAACGGGAAAGAAGGTTACTGGGTCGGGATCTATAATATGGATGGCAGGAGGGAAGCCAGGACATTTTTATTGGACAGGATCAAGGAGTTCCACCTTCCTATGTCAAACTATTGTGACATGACCTTTGATTGCTTGCGGGCGACACTCAAGAAGACGATGGAGGTCTCATTGAAGCAGGAGGAAAAATGTATTCTCCCGCTTTCCGGCACGGAGCATTTTCAGAAGATCAGGATTCAGGAAGAGGGTGGGGCATGTCATCATGCAGTTTTGGCAAAATGTGAGACCATGTTTCTCCGGCTGGAAAGCCCTGCGCATATTACATCTGACATTCCTTTTGCAGTAGGAAATCCGGTGCTTCTGGCGCACAGTCCCGAAAGGAAGAAGGTGGTGCTGAATATTTTAGCGGATGGGCTGAGTTGGGCGGAGCAAAAAAAGGAAGGTTTTGCCAATATCCCAAACATCCTTCGTTTTTTTGGAAAGGGGATCATTTTCAATCAAAATTTTTCAGAAACAGAGTATACATACCCTTCCTTGGCAGCCATTGAGACAGGGATGCGCACGGCGCATTCTCAAATTTTTCATGACGGCCGCTATGTTTCTCTGGAACCTTCCATTCTTACCATCTCTGAGCAAATGGGAAAACTGGGATATTATTGCGTCAATGTTCAAGGGAATGGGGAAGGCATTTACAATGGTGTTACCAGAGGGCATGAGCGTGTGCTTGTTAACCATTATCACCATCCGGCCTATGTGGGGGTTGAGCGGACGATACGTCAGCTCGAAGCATTCTCGGAAACGGATCAGTTCATTTTTCTCCATATGACAGATTCCCATCCATATAATAGCGACATGAATATCTTGGAAGATGCACAGACGCATCTGTCCTTGAAAGAGCATTTGCAGAACATAGATCGAAGCACTTCTGTATGTGTTGCTGCGAATCAGCGGAATCAGTGGGTGAATCGCAAGAGAATACGAAATATGGATCGCCAGCTTGGCAGCTTGTTCCGATACATAGAGGATCATTACAAAGAAAACGAGTATATCGTTCATCTGTATTCAGATCATGGGTGCTCCGTTTACAGTGAGCAACCGTGGCTGATGGATGAATACCAAACGTCTTCGGCACTGATGATGCGCGGTGATGGAATACCGCATCTTGGTTTTGTCGAGGAACTGACGAGCGTATGGGACATTTATAAAATCGTCGGACATAATTGCCACTATCCGGTGGATGGCACGCATTTGGACGGGAATCTGCCGGAGGTGCTGGGAGGGAAGAGAAGAGAGTATGTCTGGAGCAATTCCATATATCCGGGACAGACGTATAAGCTCTGCTTGCGGACAGAAACTCATGAGTTTCGCCTGGAGACAGAGCATCTTACACGGGAAAACGGAACCGTCAAGCTGCATCCGTATCGTACGCGTCTTTTCCTTCGCAATGGGGAGCATACGGAGATCCGGGAGGAAGGGACGGAAAAGATGTTTATGAAGTGGATTCTCGAGGATAGGTACCATATCTTTTGCGACGAGTTGCCAAAAGGATCGTGAGAGAGGAAAGTATGGATTGAGATTTCGTTAGGGAGGAATTTATGTGAGATACCCAGAAGGAAATCCAATGGGACGGGATTTATTCAGGGCATTGGAACAGCGGGCGGAGAAAAAAGCTTATGATGATGAATTCTTGTTGCTCCTTGTAGAATATCAGCGTATGTATCCGAAATCCGAGCACTTCGATATCTTTTACGGGTGCTATGCTGCTTTTCACGGGAATTATGGCGTGGCCTTGGAGCATGCACGAAAGGCATATAGGAGACGAAAGGCATGTCGCGAGGTGTGGAAGCTTCTTGCAGGATGCTATCATGCCTTGGGGGAGCATGAGAAAGCTGTCCCGTTTGAAGGATATCTCAGCAAGTTTTCAGGCGTGCCGGCGTATGTGACGGTTCCCGTGGATTATATGCCACAGGCATTAAAGGAACTGAGCCTTACGAAAGGAGAGGCCATGTATGCCCCCTTATGTGTGAGCAAATGTTCTTTGAAGGACGGAAATGTAGTTGTGCAGGGAGGCATGTTTTGCGGTGAGATGATTCCCTTCTCGTCGGACAGGGAAGGGTATGGCTATTGGGTTGGCGCATACAATGAAGCCGGTTCCATTGGTGGTCCGGGAAAGCTGATGCAGAATGTGGGAATGTCGGACGAGGCATTGGAGTCAGGCGCTGCGGATATTGTGTATGATGTTGTTCGTGCGAAAGAAGCGAAAGAAGCATTTGTGGATCTGCAGGGAGATACGCTTATTGTTCCTGTCGCTGCAACATCCGGGAACCAGGTTGCAGCGTTTCAGGGGCGGGATCTGGACGATTCTGCTCTCCTTGGGCAATGGGAGTACGATTTTTTTCGTATGGACCGGCCTGCCCGCATATCTTCTGAGTCTCCGCTTGCCTTTGGCAGGCCAATCCGATTGGGGCATAGCAATAAACGGAGAAAACTTGTGCTGAATATTTTGGTGGATGCACTTAGTTGGAACGAGTTCCGCAAGCAAGGATTCCGGCATATGCCGCGCATGATGAAGTTCTTTTCTGAAGGGGTGGTGTTTGACCAGCATTTTTCGGCGGCAGAATATACGTATCCATCCTTGGCTTCCATCGAAACGGGGATGTATCCGTATCATTCCCAGCTTTACCAGGAAGGCGTGGTCGTGCAGCTCGACGAGGAGTATACGACACTGTCGGAGCGCATGAAAGAATTGGGATATTATTGCGTCAATATTATGGGGCAAGGGGGAGGGCTGTACAATGGCGTGATGCGTGGGTATGACAGGCTTTTGATCAGTGCCTATGACTTGCCGGCATATGCAGGCGTGGAACGAGCCATTCGTCATTTAGAGGCATTTTCGGAATGTGACCAGTTCTTGTTCTGCCATTTTCTGGAAGTTCATCCATGGTCATCAAAAGTAGCTCATGTAGGTATGGGAGTGCAAACGAAGCTTTCCTTGAAGGATAGGATGAACGGAAAGGAAAAGCGTGTGCCGAGTGTGTTCCTTCCCAAATCTCCCTTGTATCAGATGGCCAACCGACAGGCGATGGAGAATACAGACCGAAGTTTGGGGGTGCTGTTTGACTACATTGCAGAGCATTATGATGAGGATGAGTATATCGTACAGCTGTATTCCGATCATGGTGTTTCCGTCTATGATGAAGTCCCGTACATTTTGAGCGACAATGCGACGAGCGCTGCATGGATGCTGCGTGGGCATGGTGTTCCGAAAAAAGGGATGGTAGAAGAGCTGACAAGTGCGGTGGACATCTATCCGACTCTTGGAAAATTGGCAGGGTTCCCGACAGGGGACTGGGTGGATGGCAATCTTCCAGCGGCATTTGGAGGCAGGGAACGAGAATGTGTATATAGTAATTCCTTATATCCTGGGCAGACATACAAGCTCTGCATTAGGACGAGGGAACATGAGTTTCGTTTGGAATCCTTGGGCGCTGTGCATGAGGATGGAACGGTGGATCTTTCCGGGGCGGAGCTGACAGTTTGTACACGAGATGCGTCCCATCGTCCCGTGGAAGATCCGGCAGTCATGAACCGTTTCCTCGAGCTGGCGAAGGAATATACGGAATCCTTCAACAACGAGGGCCGCCAATGGCGTCTCTTGCCGGAACCGGAGCAGTACGGCAAGGAAAAGAAATTTTGACGTTGACAAAATATGCATTTATCGGTATGCTGCAGAATTCTTAGACAATGAGAGGCAGTGTTGGAAGTTACGTGAATTGAAGATATGTTTTGCAAGGGCTGAGGGGGGAATGATGTGGAATATCCAGGAGGAAATGCAGAAGGAAAGAAGCAGTTTCAAACATTGGAGGATCGGGCGAAAAAGAATCTTTACGATGATGAGTTTTTGCTGCTTCTCATAGAATATCAGCGCATGTATCCTCAATCAGAACATTTCGATATTTTTTATGCCCGGTATGCCGCATTCCATGGGAATTACCGGGTGGCATTGGAACATGCAGAAAAGGCTCGCCGGAAGCGCATGGTCAATTTTGAAGTGTGGAAGCTCTTGATAGAATGCTATACTGCGTTGGGGCAGATAGAAAAAGCAATGATCTTCCAGGGATATTGCTGCAAATTTTATGGAAGAGCAGTGAAAGCGGTGATGCCCAAGGGGAAATTGCAGGAATGCCTGGACAATCTGACGCTGTCCATGAACTGTGGAAATTACGCGCCTTTCTGCGAGAAGAGAATGTATTTTTGGAAAATGTCTTTGCGTGAACGAAATGGCATCTGGGGAGGGGAGTATCTTCCGTTACCGCAGGATCAAAATGGTTACTCTTACTGGATCGGCGCGTACAATGAATTGAGTATTCGGGGAGGGCGCGGTATGCTCCTGGAAGATGCGAAGAAGCTGGAGCATTTCTTTCAGGCAGCAGGCGGCGATTTTGTCTTTGACATTATGCGATCGAAGAGCAGGAAGGAGTGGGTCGTGAAGCCGGGCAAGGCACCTATGATTTTGCCGATTGCAGCGACGGAACAGGCGCAAAACGTGCGATTTCGCGCAGAAGGGCTGGAAGATGAGGTGCGCTTGGGGCAGTGGGAATACAATTTCTTTCGCATGGACAGGGAGACCAGGGTATCCTCTGCATCGGAAGCGCCTCTGGTATTTGGGCGTCCGATTCCTTTGGGGCATAGCAAGAGGCGCAGGCGCATTGTCTTGCACATCCTGCTGGATGCCTTGAACTGGAACATGCTGAAGGAGCAAGCATCCCTGTACATGCCTCATACCATGGAGTTTTTTTCCAAAGGGGTGATTTTCCGTCAGCATTTTTCGGTAGGGGAGTATACCTACCCGTCCTTGCCGACCATCGAGACAGGCATGTATCCCCATCATTCCCAGATTTTCAACGAACGGGCGGCTGTCCAGCTTGCTCCCGAATATATTACGTTGTCGGAACGCATGAAGGATTTAGGGTATTATTGTGCCTATGTCATGGGGGGAGGGCATGGCATTTACAATGAGACCACGCGGGGATACGATCGCTTGCTGGTCAATTCCTATGATTTGCCGGCGTATGTTGGCGTGGATCGCGTGATCCGGCAGTTGGAAGGACTTTCCGAGTGCGATCAGTTCCTGCTTTTGCATGTCATGGAAGCGCATCCTTGGAGCATCAGGAAATTTCCGGTTTGCTTTGAGACTCAAGTGAAGACTTCCTTGCAAGAAGCACTGTCAAAGGAGCGGGAAGGACTTGCGAGCGTATATCTGCCCAATTCGTCGGTTTACCAGGAAGCCAACCGTCAGGGCATGAGGCGCATAGATCGGAATTTGAAGCACCTGTTCGATTTTATTCGGGAGCGGTATGATGAAGATGAGTACGTTGTACAGCTTTACTCCGATCATGGCAGCCCCATTTATGATGATGCCCCCGGTATTCTAAGCGACGGTCAGACGTGGTCGGCATATATGGTGAGAGGAGCCGGTGTTCCGAAACGGGGCATGGTGGAAGAACTCACGAGCGCAGTAGACATCTACCCTGTGCTTGGGAAGTTGGCGGGCTTTCCCGTGGGAGAATGGGTGGATGGCAATCTTCCGGCCGTTTTCGGTGGAACGGAACGCGATCATGTCATAAGTTATTCCATGTTCCCGGGACAGACCTATAAGCTCTGCATCCGGACCAAAGTGCATGAGTTCTATCTGGAATCTACGGAGCCTGTCAACGAGGATGGTACGGTAGACCTGTCCGGGGCTGAGCTGTCCGTTCATACAAGAGATGGGTCTCGCCGGCCGGTGACGGAGCCGGCAGTCATGGACCGCTTCCTCGAGCTGGTGAAGGGATACACGAAATCCTTCAACCACGAAGGCCGCCAATGGCGATCCATGATAGAGTCCAGGCCGGAGTGGTACGGCAAGGAAAAGAAATTTTGACGTTGACAAAATATGCATTTATCGGTATAATATCACTCATGGCTATCCATCGGCCAGGGTTTATTAGATTTAGGGGGAATTTTACATGGTAGGCAAGGTTAAATGGTTCAGCGCTGAAAAGGGCTATGGATTCATTGAAAGGGAAGACGGCGACGATGTGTTCGTTCATTTTTCCGCAATCCAGGATGAGGGCTTCAAGACTCTGACGGAAGGCCAGGGCGTTGAATTTGACATCGTGGAAGGTGCCCGTGGTCCGCAGGCGGCGAATGTCGTTAAGACGGCCTGATCTTTATATCGCAATTATCCCGGTCTGCTTGGGCAGGCCGGGTTTTGTTTTTCAAGGAGAAAATTTTCCTGTTCCGCTGCAAAGGAAAAGAAGGGATTTTCTCTTGGATGAAGAATATTAAGTATAAGCACAGAAGAAAGGGGATGTGTCACGTGGCAACATTCACTGTAAGAGGCAAGAACATCGAGATTACTCCTTCGCTTCGGGAGTATGTGGAGAAGCGCGTAGGCAAGATCGAGAAATATTTCGAGAAGGTTGATGAGATCACCGTGCTCCTGACGGTGTCCAAGGGCCGCCATATCGTGGAGGTTACGGTGCCGGTATCAGGCGGCGTACTGCTTCGTGGCGAGGAGGCCACGATGGATATGTATACATCGATTGATCTGGTGGTGGAGAAACTGGAACGCCAGATCCGGAAGCAGAAGACGAAACTGGAGCGCCGCTTCCGCCAGGGCGGCTTCAAGTCCGAGGCGGTGCAGGAAGGCCCCATTCCGACAAAAGACGAGGGAGAAGAGTACACGGTGGTGAAGACGAAGAAGTTCGTGGTGAAGCCCATGGATACCCAGGAGGCTATCATGCAGATGAACCTCCTGAACCACAATTTCTTCGTGTTCCGGGATTCCTCCACGGAAGCGGTCAATGTGGTCTACCGTCGCACGGATGGGAACTACGGGTTGATTGAATCAGAGAATTGACAGAGTGCGGCCATCTTGTGTGTGGAAGGTGGATGCGTGATTGGATGGACGATCCTAAGGCTTGCTTCCGGCAAGCCTTATTCTATTCCATCCCATGCAGTACGGGGAGGGGCAGGGATGTTTCAGGTAGCGTTATACGGTACGGGCGAGGGCGGCATTCTCATGCGGAGAATCATTGAGGAGGCATATAATGAGGTTGCCGGGCGGCATCAGGGGGACAGGATGTCGGTGGCGGCATGGGTGACGGACCGGGAGGGTTCAAGCTCCGTGATGGACGGATTGGCGGTACTTGATATTGAGAGATTCCGGGCACTCTATTCCAAAGGGCTTTTCCATGGGATCATCCTTCCGCGAGAGGAGTTCTTTGGCATGGCTCAGCCGATCATCCGGCTTCTTCATAGCGGCGTGGACGTACGGGACATCTATGTGTCAAAGCGGGTGACCACAACAGAGTTCAAGGAAGGGGAACTGCTTTCCTTTTTTGAGCCATATCTTAGTGCGAAGTACCTGCCCTATCTTGAGTTTCATGTGGCAGACCACTGCAATTTGAGGTGCAAGGCATGCGAGCATTACTCAGGACTTGTCACCGAGCCGCATGTTCCGGAGTTTTCCTGTTTTGCCAAGGATATGCAGAGGCTTCAATCCTTCATCGACGATATTGGCATGATACGGATTTTGGGCGGAGAACCCTTGCTGAATCCGGATATCAATGATTATATGACATTGACAAGAGAACTCTACCCTTATGCTGTCATTTGCGTGGTGACCAATGGGCTGCGCCTCTTGGAAATGCCGGAGGACTTTTTCCGGACGATGCGGGAGCAAAGGGTGCATGTCCATCTTTCGGCTTATCCGCCCATGAGGGAAAGGATTCCTGCCATGGAAGCCAAATTGAGGGAGGAGGGAATTTTGTGCATCACGTCGCCTGTTTCGGAGACTTTTCAGATGAATCAGAGTCTTGATGCGGCGAAAAACTCTGATTATTTCTACAAATGTTTCCAATCAAGATGCCATAATTTCTATGAGGGAAAGTTGGCGATATGTCCTCTTCCTTTTATGACGAAGTACTTCAATGCATATTTCAAGCAATGCCTGCCGGAGGATGGGCAGATTGACCTGTATGACGGCTCGTTGACCACGGAAGAACTGAAGATTCGCTTGCTTACTCCACTGGAACGCTGTCGGTATTGCCGAAATCCCGTTCCGGTGGAGTGGAAGCAGATTAGGAAACAGAGCGTCCTGTCGGACTGGATTGAAGAAGGGAAAAAACAATGAAGAAAGTCTATACTTGTTTTTGCACAGATGTAATACATGAGGGGCATTTGAACATTCTTCGGAAGGCAGAGGAGTATGGCGAGGTGGTCGTCGGAGTCCTTTGCGATCCGGAAATGGTGCGTTACAACCGATTTCCAAGCAAGTCCCAGGAGGAGCGCATTGCCATGGTGGAGGCGCTGCCCGGGGTATCGAAGGTCGTTGTCCAGCAGGAAATCATGTATGACAGGATTCTGGAGGAACTGCGTCCGGACTATGTCATTCATGGGGACAACTGGAAGGAAGGACCGGCATCCTGCATCCGTGAGAATGTGCTATCGGCATTGGGAAAATACGGCGGCGAGCTCATTGAGGTTCCCTATACCCGCAGCCTGGCCGTGGCGAAGGTGGACGATCGCATGCGGGAGCTTCTGGCCATGCCGGAGCAAAGGCGGGGCAGGCTTCGGAAGCTTATCGATATGGTTCCCGTCGTCAAGACCATCGAAGTGCACAGCGGCCTCACAGGGCTCATTGCGGAGAAGACGATCGTCCAGAACAATGAGGGAGTGGATCAGTTCGATGCCATGTGGATTTCCAGTCTTTGCGATTCCACGGAAAAGGGGAAGCCGGATATCGAACTGGTGGATATGTCCTCCCGCATCCGCACCATCGAGGATGTCATGGACGTGACGACGAAGCCCATCATACTGGATGCTGATACAGGCGGACTCATCGAACATTTCGTCTATCACGTGAGGACATTGGAGCGCATGGGGGTCTCCGCCATCATCCTGGAAGACAAGGTGGGGCTGAAGAAGAACTCCTTGTTCGGTACGGAGGTGGAGCAGACCCAGGATAGCGTCGAGCATTTCAGCGAGAAGATTGCGGCGGGAAAGGCAGCCCAGCGCACGGAGGAATTCATGATCATTGCCCGCATTGAGAGCCTGATTCTGGAAAAGGGCGTGGAAGATGCTTTGGAGCGGGCAAGGGCGTATGTGAAGGCAGGTGCGGACGGCATCATGATTCACTCCAGGAAGAAGGAGCCGGATGAGGTTTTTGCTTTCTGCAAGTCCTTCCGGGCAGAGTTCCCAAAGGTTCCCTTGGTCGCTGTGCCCACATCCTATCGGCAGGTGACGGAGAAAGAACTGGCAAAGTGGGGCATCAATATCGTCATTTATGCCAACCAGCTTCTTCGGAGCGCATTCCCTGCCATGGAGCGCACGGCCAAGAGCATCCTCGTGAACCATAGGGCGCTGGAGGCAGACAAGGATATGATGCCGATCAAAGACATCATTTCCTTGGTGGATACTTTGTAGAGCGGAGGGTATGGAATATGCAGGTGATGGACTTTGTTGAAGTATTGGGGAGTGACTTTTATGCAGGGGTACCCGACTCTTTGCTGAAGCCCCTGTACAATTATTTGATTCAAACCTATGGCACGGATCCTCTGCATCACATTATCGCCGCCAACGAGGGAAACTGCGTGGCTTTGGCGGCAGGCTATCATCTGGCGACGGGGAAGGTTCCCGTGGTGTACCTCCAGAACAGCGGGGAGGGGAATATCATCAATCCCTTGGCATCCCTTCTCTCGGAGAAGGTCTACGGGATTCCCGTCATCTTCGTCATTGGCTGGCGCGGGGAGCCGGGAGTCCATGATGAGCCACAGCATGTGTTCCAGGGAGAGGTCACGGAAAGACTGCTGGAGGTTATGGATGTTCCCGGTGTTGTCGTTGGTAAGGAAACGACGGAGGATGAGATACGGGGAGCCATGGAAAGATTCCGCGAGTTCCTTTCCCAAGGGAAGTCCGTGGCCTTTGTCGTTCGCAAGGGGGCGCTTGTTTCCGAACAAGTAGTTTCGTACCGCAATGGCAACACACTGAAGCGGGAGGAAATCATTGCTTGCATTGTGGAAGCATCCGGAGAGGATTTTATCGTTTGCACCACGGGCAAGGCCAGCCGGGAGCTTTTCGAGATCCGGGAGGCACATGGGGAAGGCCATGGGAAGGATTTCCTGACCGTTGGTTCCATGGGACACAGCTCGTCTATCGCACTGGGCATTGCCCTGCAGAAGCCGGAGCGGCGTATATGGTGCATGGACGGGGACGGCGCCGCCCTCATGCACATGGGGGCTATGGCAGTCATCGGGAACGCGAAGCCCGGGAATCTCATCCATGTGGTCATCAACAACGAGGCCCATGAGAGCGTCGGCGGAGCGCCCACCGTTGCGGGAACCGTTGATTTCCCGGAAGTGGCTCTGGCCTGTGGCTATGGATATGCGGCCAGTGTATCGTCTTTGGAAGATTTGAAAAAAGTCCTGTCGGAGGCCAAGAAATCGGATGTATTGAGTTTCATCGAGGTGAAATGCGCCATCGGAGCAAGGGCAGATCTGGGACGGCCGACGACTACGCCTCAAGAGAATAAAGCGGCGTTCATGAAAAGGTTGGCGGAATTTTGACGGATTGCGTTTCTTTTGATAAAATTTAAGAAAATCCAGTGTAATGTCGATAATATGATAGTAGAGCATTTTGGGGAGTGGTCATGCTTGTTCGGTTTTATCAAAAGATTCTTGGGGGACAATAACGACAAGGAGATTGCGCGGTTGCGCCCGATTGTCGAGAAGATCAACGGCCTGGAACAGGGATTGCAGTCCCTGACGGATGCGAAACTGGCGGGTTCTACGGACAGTTTCAAGGAGCGGCTGGCAAACGGCGAGACCTTGGATGATATTCTGCCCGAAGCCTTTGCCGTTGCGCGGGAGGCATCCCGCAGGGTGCTTGGCATGCGCCATTTTGATGTGCAGCTCATGGGCGGCATCTGCCTCCACGAGGGAAAGATTGCCGAGATGCGCACGGGCGAGGGCAAAACCTTGGTGGCGACGCTTCCCGTCTACCTCAATGCCCTGACAGGCAAGGGCGTCCACATGGTCACGGTAAACGATTATCTGGCGCGGCGCGACAGCGAGTGGATGGGGCGGCTTTATCGCTTTTTGGGGCTTTCCGTCGGACTCATTGCCCACGACATGGATTTCCCGGAGCGCAAGTTCGCCTATGGCTGTGATGTCACCTTCGGCACGAACAACGAGTTCGGCTTTGACTATCTCAGGGACAACATGGTCATCTATGCAGACCAGATGGTGCAGAGAGAACTCAATTTCGCCATCGTCGATGAGGTGGATTCCATCCTCATCGACGAGGCTCGGACGCCACTCATCATTTCCGGCCCCGGTGCGAAGTCCACGGAGATGTACGCCGTCATGGCAAGGGCAGTGGCGGGTCTCCAGGAAGGCAAGGACTACACGGTGGACGAGAAGCAGAAGACCGTGGCTCCGAGTGACAATGTGATACCGAAGATTGAGCGGATGCTCAATATCACGAATCTCTATGCGCCGGAGAATATCGAGCTGTCCCATTGCTTCACGGCGGCGCTTCGCGCCAAGGCGCTCATGAAGCGGGATCGGGACTATGTGGTGCGCGGGGATGAGATCATCATCGTGGACGAATTCACGGGCCGTCTCATGGAAGGGCGCCGCTACTCCGACGGTCTCCACCAGGCCATTGAGGCGAAGGAAGGCGTGAAGATCCAGCGGGAATCCCAGACCCTTGCCACCATCACCTTCCAGAACTATTTCCGCATGTACAAGAAACTCGCGGGCATGACGGGTACGGCGAAGACCGAGGAGGACGAATTCCTCAAAATCTACAAGCTGCCCGTGGTGGTGGTTCCCACCAACAAGCCCGTGCAGCGCATCGATCATCCCGATGTCATCTTCAAGACGAAGCGGGCGAAGTACCGTGCCGTGGGCCGCACCGTGGCGGAAATTCATGCGAAGGGACAGCCCGTCCTCATCGGCACCACTTCCATCACCCAGTCGGAAGAACTCAGCGACATCCTGAAAAAGCACGGCATTCCCCATAATGTCCTCAATGCAAAGTTCCATGAAAAGGAAGCGGAGATTGTGGCAGATGCCGGGCAAAGAGGAGCTGTGACCATTGCCACCAACATGGCAGGCCGCGGCACGGACATCAAGCTCGGGGAGGGTGTCGAGGCACTTGGGGGGCTCTTCATCGTCGGCACGGAACGCCATGAGTCCCGCCGTATCGATAACCAGCTCCGGGGACGCTCCGGCCGTCAGGGGGATCCCGGAGAATCCCGGTTCTATCTGTCCTTGGAGGACGATCTTCTCCGCCTCTTCGCCTCGGACAATATCGCTACCATGATGGACAAGCTGGGCATGGAGGAGGATGAGCCCATCGAGCATAAGCTCATCACCCGATCCATCGAACATGCCCAGAAGAAGGTGGAGTCGAGGAACTTCGATATCCGCAAGCACGTCCTGGAATACGACGATGTCATGAACCAGCAGCGCGAAGTCATGTACGGCGAGCGCCGCAAGATCCTTCTCGGGGACAATCTCCGGGAGAACATCCTGGGCATGGTGAAGCACATCGTCAAGCAGGAAATGAACCAGTACGCCAACGAGAAGCTCTATCCGGAGGAATGGACGCTGGACGGGCTCATCGAGGACGCAGAGAAAATCTATGCGCCCCAGGGCCGCCTCAAAAAGGCAGAGCTGGAGAATATGAGCCGGGACGATCTCAAGGAATACCTGGAAGGCGTGGCAGAGGAAGGATATCGCAGCCGCGAGCTCATGTTCGGCGAGGAGAACATGCGGGAACTGGAAAAGGTTGTCATGCTCCGTGTGGTGGACAACAAGTGGATGGAACACTTGGACCACATGGACATGCTTCGCGAGGGCATCAATCTCAGGGCTTACGGCCAAAGGAACCCACTCGTCGAGTACAAGATCGAGGCTTTGGACATGTTCGAGGAGATGGAGCATTCCATCATGGATCAGATTGCCACGCTCATGTACCATGTGAGCATCGTCATGCCCGTGCAGCAGGCTCCCGTGGAAGACGGAGAGGTGGAACCGGAGCCTCCCCAGGTATCGGAGCAGCAGAAGCTCCAGGCCATCGAGAAGCAGAAGTCGCAGCTCCAGGATCATCTGAGCAGCGCAAGGGCTTCCCATGGGGACGATGTCTCTCCTGCCGAGGCAAGGAAGAAGAACGTGACGGCAGATGGCAGGAAGGTCGGCAGGAACGATCCCTGTCCCTGCGGCAGCGGGAAGAAGTATAAGAACTGCTGCGGGAAGTGATGCATGTAGAAGGTGTCCCAAGACAAAAAAGATGGACAATTCATTTTACTCAAGGTAGAATGTAAAGTTACAGGAAGGCAAGGACGGGGAATCGGACACGGAGGTTGTCGAAATGGCCATCAAACAACGTGTACTGGCAAAACTTGCAGCCATAGAAAAGGAGTTTCATGTTGCGGTAGAAACGGGAAACCTTTCTTCGCTGGATGCAACAAGGGAAGGTTTGGAAACGGTGCAAGGATTGTGCCATCGTGGTTTGCCGCACCAATTCAGTGCAGTATATCGGGAAGTCTTCGAAGGAATCATAACTGCTGTCCGGACACTTCTGGCGGGATTGTCGAAAGACAATCCCGGAGAGGTGTGTTTGTTGTGTCTTGAATTGATTCAGGGAATCAGGGAAAATATAGCCGGAGAGAATCATTTCAAAAAGGAGATTGTTTTTCTTCCATACCAGGCATCCATGTGGGATTCCATGGAAAGCGTCTGGCAGGCAGCCAGAGATGACAGCGAGCATGCGATTGCCTATGTGGTGCCGATTCCTTATTGTGACCGTACGCCCGATGGGAATGCCGCAAGAGAGTGGCATTGTGATATAGCGAAATTCCCACGGTATGTGCCGATGATTGACTACAGGTATATCGACCTCGAGGATATGCATCCGGATGCCATTGTGATCCAGAACCCTTACGATAACTACAATC
The DNA here is from genome assembly GCA_902773295.1 of uncultured Veillonellaceae bacterium. Lineage (GTDB taxonomy): Bacteria > Bacillota > Negativicutes > Selenomonadales > Selenomonadaceae > UBA3796. The sequence goes on from CACYDT010000106.1 coordinate 69,480, forward strand.
TTGTCACTTCCGTGGATGAAACGTATTATTCCTGGAACCTGAAAAAATGGACGGACAAGCTGGTGTATATCCCTTATTTTGTGATCGAGGAAATTGACCCGGACGATGAGAAAGCCTTGGAAAATATATCCCATTTTATTTTTCAGGGGCAAGGTGTGCTGAATGCTGATCTCACCGTTGTGCAGTCCGAGAATATGCGGGAAGCGTACATCAGGCTGTTGGTCAAGCGTACGGACAAAGACCGCGCTTATTGGGAAAAGCGGATCTCAGGGCTTGGCTCGCCGAAAATAGACAAGGTTTTGGCGACCGGGCGAGAGGACATATTGTTGCCCGAGGATTGGCGGCGGGTGATCGAAAAGCCGGATGGCACATGGAAAAAAGTCATTCTGTATAATGTGAGCCTGAGCAGTTTGATGGACAATAAAGATAAACTGCTGGACAAGATGGAGTGGGTCGTCCAGACGTTTCGAGAGCGGCGGAATGACGTAGTGCTCTTGTGGAGACCGCATCCGTTGTTTGAGGCTACAGTGGAATCGCAAGCGCCGGAGCTTGGAGAGCGGTATCGGCGGATGGTGGAGCGATATCGGAGCGGAGGCTGGGGAATCTACGATGATTCCTCGGACTTGCATCGGGCCATTGCGGTGAGCGATGGGTATTATGGGGATCGGAGCAGTTTGGTGACGTTGTATCAAGCCGTAAAAAAGCCTGTCATGATGCAAAGCATCCGCGTGCGGGAACCGCTGTTTGGAGAAAGCGTATGAGCAGGAGTGGGATGGAATCATATATTGACAGCTTGATCGAAAACCTTTACGCGACACAGTTTTCGCGGGGGTCTCAAGAGAGTCCTTCTTATGAAGATGGCGTGCAGCTTTTGGTAGATGTATTCACAGAGCATAAGCAGGTCGGCAGCCAGGTGTTTTTTGTCGGCAACGGCGGCAGTGCAGCCATTGCCAGCCATATGACCGCAGATTTCATGAAAAACGGCGGCATGAAAACCTATAGCCTTTACGACAATGCCGTGATGACCTGCATGAGCAACGATTACGGCTATGAGAATATCTTCTCGCGCCCGTTGGATTTTTTGGCGAAGCAGGGAGACTTGCTGGTGGCAATCAGCAGTTCCGGCAACTCGCCGAATATCATCCGTGCGATTGACACGGTTACGGAGAAAAAGGGCGTTGTCATCACATTCACGGGGTTTCGCCCGGATAACAAGGCAAAACAGCGGGGAGACATCAATGTTTATGTTCCGTGTGAGAAATATGGGATGGTTGAATCTATCCATACCATCATCCTTCAGCAAGTGGTGGATACCATCTTGGAGAGGGATGGGGCGAGATTGTGAGGAAAGCAGGGGAGCATATGAGATCGCTTGTAACAGGGGGCTGCGGCTTTATCGGTTCGCACATGGTGGATCGTCTGCTTGCCGAAGGGCATGAGGTGTGCGTCATCGACAACTGCAGTACGGGGCGCAGGGAAAACCTTACCCATCAGGAAGGGAATCCCAAATTGAAGATTGTAGAGGCGGATATCTGTGATGGGGCATCCATTGCCCCATGCTTCGAGGACGTTGACTGGGTCTTCCATATGGCGGCCTTGGCAGATATCGTCCCATCCATCCAGCGACCGGAAGATTACTTCCATTCGAATGTGGACGGAACGTTCTCCGTATTGCAGGCAGCGCGAAAGGCAAAGGTAAAAAAATTCCTCTATACGGCCTCATCCTCCTGCTATGGCATTCCGGATCGATTTCCTACGGATGAGCAGGCGGAGATCCGTCCGGAATACCCCTATGCCCTGACCAAACGCCTGGGTGAGGAACTTGCCCTGCATTGGGGGAAGGTTTACCATCTGCCGGTCGTGTCTCTCTGCCTTTTCAACGTCTATGGCCCCCGTTCCCGTACCTCCGGAACCTATGGAGCCGTATTTGGGGTGTTCTTGGGACAGAAGCTGGCCGGGAAACCGTATACCGTGGTGGGGACGGGCGAACAAACCCGCGATTTCACCTATGTCACGGATATTGTCGATGCGTTCTATACTGCGGCGCAATCGGATGTCACGGGCGAGCGCTTCAATGTCGGAAGCGAGCATACCTATTCTGTGAATCGCCTGGTGGAGCTTTTGGGAGGAACAGAGGCGGAGGTTGTCCATATTCCCAAGCGCCCGGGAGAGCCTGATTGCACTTGGGCAGATACGAAAAAAATCAATGAAATGCTTCACTGGCATCCAAAGGTTACCTTGGAAGAAGGCGTACAGCATATCCTGGAAAACATTGACTACTGGCGAAAAGCACCCGTATGGACACCGGAGACGATACAGGACGCAACGGAGGACTGGTTCAAGTATCTGGGCGATGATGGTTCCGCTTAAGGTATTGTGGATTTTGAACGATATATATGTATATGAGAAATTGTATGGATGACACAGGGAAGTGCAGATGATGGAAAAGATTGTGACCAAGGAGGCATTCCGGAGGGATATTCGTCCTGCCATAAAAAAGAACCACAAGAAAATCGTGTTGTGTCATGGCGTGTTTGACCTTGTACATCCGGGACACATCATCCACCTGGAACAGGCGAAAAAGATGGGGGATGTCCTGGTCGTGTCCGCCACGGCATCCAAGTATGTCCGCAAGGGTCCGGGAAGGCCATATTTCAATGATGAGATGCGCCTGAGATTCCTTGCGGCATTGGAGTGCGTGGATTACGTGCTCCTTTCGGAAGGCTACACGGTGGATGATGTTGTGGAAGCAGTGGAGCCGGACTTCTATGTCAAGGGAAGCGAATATGCCGACGAGTCTGCCGATGTGACCGGAAAGATACGGGAAGAACGGGAGCTGGTGGAGAGCCATGGAGGCAGGCTGCGTTTCACCGGCGGTCAGGTATTCAGTTCGACAAAGCTCATCAACCGAGGGCTTTCCGGGCTTTCCGAGGAAGTTTGCACCTATATGCAGGAGTTCAAGCAGAAGTATCCGATGGAGGATATTTTGCAGGCATTGGAAAGCACGGAGAACTTAAAGCTTCTGGTAGTAGGGGATGTCATCATCGACAAGTACACCTATTGCGAAGTTCACGGTCTCATGAGCAAGGACACGGGCTACTCCACAAGACTGGAATCCGATGAGGAATATCTGGGAGGAGCCGCAGCAGTGGCAAGGCATCTGGCCAGCTTCAATCCGAATGTCACTCTGCTCTCGGTCATTGGAAACGAATCCCATATCCGGGAGCGTTTCCGGACGGATATGGCCGGAACAATCGATCTGGAACTGATTCCGGGTGCAGAGCAGCCGACGATTATAAAACAACGTTATCTTGTAAAAAACGGCAAGCGGGAAGAATACCGAAAGCTTTTTGCTATCAACAATATTCCCGAGCAGCCGAGTTGGAAGGAAGAAACAAGGAAAGCGTTCAGGGAAACTCTGGCAAAACAGCTTTCCCAATGCGATGCGGTCTTTCTCTGTGACTTTGGCCACGGCTTGATCGATGAAGAAACGGCCAAAATGATTCAAGAGGAAGCCAAGTTCCTCGTGTTGAACTGCCAGACCAACTCTTCCAATTTTGGCCTGAACCCCATCACCAAATACAGAAGGGCGGATGCCTTCACGTTGGATCAGAAGGAACTGAAGCTGGCATATCCCTCTCTGGCGAGACAGGAAGAAGCGGCCTTGAAAAGATTGGAAGGGCATTTGCAGGGAACGGGCTGGCTGACCATGGGATCGGACGGAGCGGCTTGTATCATAGATGGAAGGTTCACCTCGTGTCCTGCCTTTACTCTGACGGTAAAGGATACCGTAGGGGCGGGAGATGCTTTCTATGCGGTGGCAGGACTTTGCAGCGCGGCCGGCATGCCCGGGGAGGTTTCGATGTTCATGGGCAACATAGCCGGAGCCTTGGGGGCTAATATCGTGGGAAACCGTGAATCGGTGGAGAAGGTCAATGTACTGAAATATGCCCATACTTTGATGAATGTGTGAGGAACGACATGGCAGAAGATATACGAATGGATTCCCATAAGCTCATATATCATCCGGAACGGGTGGCAAGGTGGCTGAAAGGGGAGCGGATCTATCCCATCGAAATGGAAGTGGGACTCAGCGGGGCATGCAATCATCGCTGTATTTTTTGCGCGGTGGATTATATGGAATACAAGCCGAATTTGCTTTCCGCCAATGCCTATCTTTCCAATTTGAAGCTCATGGGAGAAAAGGGACTGAAAAGCATCATCTATGCCGGCGAAGGAGAGCCGTTGACCCATCCCGAGGCTCCCGAGATTTTCAACAGAACCAAGGAGTATGGCATGGATGCGGCCATGTCCACCAACGGGGTTCTGTTCACCAGAGAAAAAGCCGAAGCGTGTATGAAGTCCCTTTCCTGGATACGGTTCAGCATTGCAGGCGCAACGGATGAAACCTACGAGAAAATCCATCAGTGCAGAAAGGGAGATCTTCAAAGAGCACTGGAACATATGGCAGATGCGGCAGAGATCAAGAAGAAAGATCATCTGTCCACGACCTTGGGGGCACAGCTTCTGTTGTTGCCGGAAAATAAGGACGAAGTGGTACAGCTGGCTCAGGTCATACGAGAGCTCGGATTCGATTATTTCACGGTGAAACCCTTTTCGCAGCATCCTTCCAGCAAGGCAAAGCTCCATGTGGACTATTCCGAGGCAGAGGAAATCGGAAGAGAACTTCAGCAATATCAGACAGAGGACTTCAAAATCTATTTCCGTTCCCGATCCATCGAAAATCTGGAAATGGACAAACCCTATGGGGAATGCGGCGGGATGCACTTCATGACCTATATGGACGCATCCGGGAATCTCTTTCCCTGCATCGTGTTCATGGGACGGGAAGAATTTATCTATGGCAATATCAACGAGCAATCCTTTCCGGAAATCTGGGAATCCGAACGAGCAGAAAAGATACGAAGGCTGTTTGGCAATGAATTCATTCACACCAACTGCCGAAAGACCTGCCGTCTTGACGAAATCAACAAATACCTGCATGCGCTGAAATATCCCGGCTTGCATGTGAATTTTATTTGAGATAGTAGTAAACTTTAGGAGAGAGCTATGCTTATACGCTATAATGTCAGTAATTTCAAATCCATTGGTCGAACTGTTGAACTTAACATGCTGACAGACAGAGATACAACCGACGATAGGTTTATAAGAGAGATTGAAACCAAAGCTGGTAAATGGAAAATATTGCAGCGTAGTGGGATATTTGGACCGAACGCCTCAGGCAAATCATCACTGATAGAATCACTGGCTTTTGCTAAAGCATTTATTATCAAAGGCCGTAGAAGTAATACTGGTACAGGAGTCAATCAATTCAAGGGGAAGATAAACGGTTTGGGAAGCGTTTCTACATTTCAATTTATTTTTTACTGGAAGAAAGAAGTATATGATTATGGTTTTAGTATAGATACTGATCGAGTTCACGATGAATGGTTACTACGCTTGTCGGAACAAGATTTTGAAGAAATGTTTGTTAGAAAAACGAAAAAAAATGGTATAACAAAGGTTCGTGTCGGAGATTTGTTTGCTAAACCCGGCAGTCAGGAAAGAGCTATTATAAATCTCCTTTCTGAGACATTACAGAGGCGGCAAAGGAATCAGCTTTTTCTCAACAAATTATCTGAGAATGGCGTGAGGGATGCAGCTAATTTGCTCTTGTGGTTTCAATGCCAGCAATTCGTTTTTCCACAAACAAAGGCACAGGCATTGCCACTGAGAATAAAGAACAATCAAAAATTCCAGAAATTTATAGAAAGCGCCTTGCGTAGGTTAGATACAGGCATCAGTGCGGTAACAACATCGGATGAATACCTGAGCTTTGAAGAATTAGAAAAAAAAATGTCATTACCAAAGAAAATTGTAGAAGATATCAAAGCCGAACGAGCAGGCGCATTAGCCATAAACGATGATTTCTTTATTTTCATAGAAAACAATGATAAACAAATTGATATGATAAAGATTTCTTTTACGCATCCGTTGGGAATGGATAATGTTGATTTCGATTTGGAAGACGAGTCGGACGGTACGAGACGACTTCTTGACTTATTGCCGATGCTTTTTTTTATCGGGAAAAGGAAGGTGGGTTCTTATTATGTGGATGAGTTGGATCGGAGTTTGCATACAAAGTTAGTTAAATCATTTCTGGATGATTTTATTAAGTTAAGTCAGGGAGGGGTGAATCAAATTTTTTTTACTGCTCATGATGTAAATTTAATTAATTTGAAATACTTTCGCAAAGAAGAAATCTTGTTTATTGAGAAAAATACATATGGGGAATCAAGATTGTATTCTCTTTCTGATTTTATCATTAATGAAAACGAGAATGTATTGAAGTCCTACTTGAGTGGAAGATTTGGTGCAGTACCTATTATCGATGAAAGTTCTAGGTGAGTTATTATGGGGCAAATTGCTTGTAGGAAAGTATTTCCTATTAGACAACCTTTTCGCACACAACGTTTGAAAAATTCGAAGATTATATTCATATCATGTGAAGGATGTGTTACTGAGGAAGAATATTTTCGATGTGTGCAGAAGCTGTATAACTCAGTTAAAACCAGGATACAGATTATTTCTGTTATCGAGGATGTCATATCGACCCCTCCAAAGAAGAGGACATCAGAGCAAATACAACTTGCGTCAAAAAATAGACCGTTGCAACTGGTTAGAAGAATTGATCAGTTTAAAGAAAAAGAAGATGATATGTACCAATTTGCTTTGCATCCTGATGACGAGTTTTGGGTAATAGCAGATGTAGATGATCATAAGTCGGATTTGTGGATTGACGAATGGAATGAGGCATTACGAGATTGTAGAGAAAAATCATATGGTATCGCAATAAGTAACCCCTCTTTTGAGATTTGGTTGCTCCTACATCATGATGATGTGAATGATGAAGATATAAAATACGCAGTAACGCCTTCTCATTCATATGAAAAAACAAATCATTTTCGTTGCAGACTGAGGAAATTAGGTGTGCCTTTGAGGGATAAGAAACATATTCGTGATAGTCATTATACTATGCATAAAATCGAAGAAGCGATTAGAAGAGCAAAAGCATTGCACATCAATGATTCTGATGTAGACGTAAATTATTTTGCCACTACAGTGTATAAAATATTGGAAATCATTATTTCAATGACGTCACAAAATATTCGTGAAGATCTTGAGCCTTAATTTAAGCAGAAGTGTGCGCCAGTTCGGGGTAGATATACTCGTGTTCGAAGATATTTACCAAAACAGTTTTCGGATGCTGTATATGTTTGCAATATATAGCTTTTGAGAAATATTAATATTGTGGGAGTGCATTTGAATGGACATCAAGGCATCACCTTATAGCAACCTAAAGATATTCCACCATGCAGAATTACTGAAAAAAATAGAGACAGGAGAGCGTGTTGCTCCAATCTATATTCGCATCAAGCCGACGAATGTGTGCAATCAGAACTGCTATTATTGTCACTATAAAAATCCATATCTGATGCTAGATGAGTATGTCCCGACGGATTATATACCGCATGACAAGATGATGGAAATATGTGAAGATATGCGGGAAATGGGAGTTCGTGCAGTTACCTTCAGCGGTGGTGGGGAGCCGCTGGCATATCCGTATATTGCGGAGACTATGCAGAAAGTTTTGGATGCAGATATTGATTTGTCCATAATAACCAATGGAACACTCTTGCAGGGAAAAAATGCGGCGTTATTGTCCCATGCGAAATGGGTACGGCTTTCCGTGGATGCCAGCAGGGATGAGCTTTATTCAAAGCTCCGTGGCGTACAGGAAGGGACATTCGACGCGCTGTGCAAGAAGATTAAATCCTTTGCAAAACAGAAAGATAAAAATTGTGAGCTGGGAATCAATTATGTGGTAGGAAAGGAAAATTATCCTTATGTAAGGGAAATGGCGCAGCTGATGAAGTCTCTGGGGGCGAATCATATCAAGTTTGCGCCGCTGTTTAGCAACGAAACGGAACAATATCATGAGCCTTTCAAGGAGCAGGTCATGGAGGATTTGCGAAATGCAAAGAATGAACTGGATGATGAACATTTTCGGGTTGTTGACCTGTATACCAGTGATTTTCAGCGAGTTCAGAACGGAACCATGATTTTTGACCGTTCCTATACGCAATGCTATATCAAGGAAATGGTATGCGTCATAGCTGCAAATGCCAAAGTTTACTATTGCCATGACAAGGCATATCTTTCCAATGGATGTATTGGAGATATGGGTGAACAACGATTCAAAGATCTGTGGTTCTCGGAAGAAACAACGCAGAAATTCAGGCAGTTTGATGCACATAAGATTTGTCGGGAGCACTGTGTTTACGATGACAGAAATATTCTGCTGAACCAGTTCTTTTCCATGGACAAAGCGCATGTGAATTTCTTGTAAATAAAGAAGGGAAATAGCATGGATACAGAAGCCAAGGCAAGGGAACTGAGGAAAAAGGAATTTAAAATTGCACATTATGCCGGAGGCGGTCATCTAGGGGCAGCATTTTCCGTAACGGATATTCTGAGTGTGCTTTATTTCGGGGAAGTATTAAAATATGATGCCCAAAGACCTAATTGGGAGGAACGCGACCGTTTCATTATGAGCAAGGGGCATGCCTGTTATGCACTCTATGCAGCTCTGGCCGAGGCAGGATATTTTCCTGAAAAAGAGCTTTGGCGAGTAGGCAAGCCAGGGTCTGCTTTTGGCGGCCATCCGAAAATGTATGACATTCCGGGGGTCGAGGCATCTACGGGAGCATTGGGCCATGGTCTATCTTTTGGCATTGGCATTGCCTATGCAAACAAGATAGATGGAAAGCCTTCCCATACCTATGTCGTGCTGGGGGACGGGGAATGTCAGGAAGGCTCTATCTGGGAGGGTGCCCTATCGGCACCCGCGTTGAAGCTGGATAATCTCACCGTTATAATCGACCATAACAAGCTGCAGGCGATGGATCAGCTGGATAACATTGTACCCATGCATCCTTTGGGAGAAAAGTGGAAGGCGTTTGGATGGAACGTACTGGAGATTGATGGTCATGACCATACAGAGATCCGCAATGCTCTATTGACAAGGAAAAAAGACATGCCGACATTGGTGGTTGCCCATACGGTCAAGGGTAAAGGTGTATCCTTCATGGAAGGTGTGCCAATCTGGCACTATCGGATGCCGAATGAGAAGGAGCTTCCCATTCTTATGAGAGAACTTGAATTAACGGAAGAGGATTTGAAGCAAAGTGAGGCGGGAGCATGAGGACGGCATATCTTGATACCCTGTATGAACTCGCTAAGAAAGATAAAAGAGTATATGCCTTGATTTCCGACAATGGGGCGATTGTCTATGATAAATACCGGATAGACTTCCCGGAACAGTACTTGAACCTGGGTATATCCGAAGCAAATATGCTGGGCATGGCGGCAGGTATGGCTTCCTGCGGAAAGATTCCCTTTGCCTATACAATAGGCGCATTTTTAGCCTATAGAGCTTTTGAATTTATTCGAAATGATGTCTGCCTGCAAAAGCAGAACGTGAAGATTGTAGGAACAGGAGCGGGAGAGGTTTATAGCGCATTAGGACCGACCCATCACGCTACAGAAGATTTAGGCGGGCTTCGGAGCTTGCCAAATCTGACGATTGTTTGTCCCGGAAGCCCTATGGAAGTAAAGAAAGCCACACAAGCCGCCTATGAATGGGAAGGTCCTGTATACCTGCGATTGGGTACCAACCGTGAACCGGAGATCTACGAGAAAGATTACGGTTTCCGCCTCGGAAAGGGCGTGATGCTTCGTGATGGAAAGGATATTTCTTTCGTAGGCACGGGCAGCATTTTGAAGGATGTGCTCCTGGCGGCAGATTTGTTGGAACAGAAGGGCGTTCATGCCAGAGTGCTCAACATCCACACATTGAAGCCTATAGACGAGGAGATAATACAAAAGGCTGTTGAGGAAACGGGCGCTATTCTTACGGTGGAAGACCATACTATCATTGGCGGTCTGGGAAGTGCTGTGGCTGAGGTCGTGGCAGAGTATGGGAAACCGGTCAAATTCAGGCGTATGGGCCTGCAGGATTTTTCGGCAGGATATGGGAGTTATGCAGAAGTCAAGTCCATGAATGGATTGGGGATTGAAACAATCGCAAAGGCTGCGCTTGAAATGCTGCAATAAATGGAACAATCGGAACCGGAATGAAGATGAGGATGGCAATCATGGCATACATAGATTTTATATCTGACCTGCACAAATCCACGAAGCGTGACTACATTGGTCGTGTCAACAGTGCTGATAAGGCAGAATGTGCTGTTGTCGCGAAACAGTACAGCTATGACTATTGGGACGGCGATCGCAAGTACGGCTACGGCGGGTATCATTACGACGGGCGATGGCGCATTGTAGCGGAAAAGATGGCCAAGCACTATGGTCTGACCGAAGAAAGCCGCATTCTCGATGTGGGCTGCGGCATGGCTCACCTGCTTTATGAATTCACTCAGGTGGTTCCGGGCGTAACGGTACAAGGGCTGGATATTTCCGAGTACGCGATTCAGCATGCCAAAGAAGAGGTGCGAGACCAGCTGATTCTTGGCAAAGCTCAGGAGCTTCCCTTTGAGGATAATTCCTTTGATTTGGTGATTTCCCTCACAACCCTGCACAATCTGAAGGTTTTCGATTTAAAGAAAGCCGTTCGGGAGATTGAACGGGTCAGCAAGCGCAACAGCTACATTGTTGTGGAATCCTTTCGAAACGACAGGGAAGAAATGAACCTCTTATATTGGCAGCTCACCTGCGCCAGCTACTATGCAGTGGATGAGTGGGAATGGCTGTATAATGAGTGGGGATATACGGGGGACTGGGGATTTATATTTTTTGAGTGATTAGTTGTTTCGATGTTTTCAAGACTATGGAGTTATTGGTGGCTATGGCAAAATGAGCCAGATTTGTTTTGGCGATGACTGATGGGAGGACTATTTGTTCTTAGGGATGTGTTATGATATGAGAATTTACTTAGATAAATTGTCAATTTCCGGATACTGTTCTTATGACAATGATTTGGAAAATAATACGTTGACATTTAAAGAAGTAAATGTGTTAGTAGGAGCAAATGGTGCAGGAAAAAGTAATTTGATTTCCTTTCTTGAAATGATAGCATATATGATGACAGGAGGATTTAGACGTTATGTAGCTATGCGTGGCGGTGCGCAGAGTCTGATGTACCTAGACAGGAAGATTACCAAACAAATCAATGGTAAAATAAAATGTAAAAATGAAGATGGGAACGTGGAGGATGAATATTCTTTTTCCTTGGAAGCAAATGCATTAGGACAGTTATTTTTTTCACGTGAAGAGATGCAGTATTGGGACAAGACGAATTATGACAAGCCGTATACGCAAGATTTGGGCGTGGGACATAGTGAATCAAATATGCTTTCATCCACGAAGGAACCGGTTAAGACTTTTCGTAACTACCTGAAACAAATCCGCGTATTCCACTTCAATGACACATCGATGGCTGCTCGTATTCGCAACGGAGGGGATGCGGCAGATGATGCGTATTTACGTTCTGATGGTGGGAATATCGCTGCATTTCTTTATCGGATACGTAAAGAAAATCCCAAGCATTATCAACGAATACAGCGATATGTGAAAATGGTTTTACCACAATTTCAAGAGTTTTATCTAGAAAAAGATGCTGGCGAAAATATCGCCCTTCGTTGGCAGATTACCGGTGATGAGAGTATTTTTGGAACACATCAACTCTCAGATGGTTCATTGCGTTTCATTGCTTTGACCACACTGCTGCTACAACCTGCAGACCATGTTCCTGCAATCATTATTTTAGATGAACCGGAGATTGGTCTACATCCGTATGCGCTTGCTCTTTTAGTTGATGAGGTAAGAATGGCTGCGAAAATATCACAGATTATCATTTCCACACAATCGCCGCTCTTTTTAAATTTTTTTAGGCCAGAGGAAATTATTACAGTAGAGTACGATGTAGCTAAACAAAGCAGTCAGCTATGTCGGCACACGGAAGAGGAACTTACCGAATGGCTGGAAGATTATTCTCTGGGTGAACTGTGGGAACAGCACTTTACAACTTTTAAACAAATAAAAATCGCGTAACAGGAACCTTCCAGACTTTCAGAGTATAATATGTTCAGCACAAACA
>CACYDT010000107.1 GCA_902773295.1 uncultured Veillonellaceae bacterium
CACCCACGCGATATAGGCTTCTCACTCCCGCTTATGGAAGCGGGAGACTCATAGACTTAGTTGAATTCCAATCGTAATATTTCAACATCCACGGTATTATTTCCTTTCGAAGGCCCGAATTTTTTCATTGATTCGTTTGAAGGAATCTGCCGTACTGCCGAAGTATAGCGGCACACTTATGCATAATCACGAAATGGGGCTGTTCCACTTTGGCGAAACGCATAGGGAGTGCAATGCCCATCTCTTCCAATATTTGAACAAGAATAGCGAAGAGAGCGGGAACTCGTGGAGAATGCGGGCCTACGCAAATACAAAACTCAATCCAGCATCACCCGCGCAAACTCCTCCGCTTCGCAGTCCATCGCCTCGGCCTGTGCGCGTATCGTCCTCATGCCGTCGCGGTTGTGGTCGAGGCGTTCCGTCAGACGATCCAGCCCCAGCAGCAGGCGGTCGAAGTCCATCTTCTGCTGAGCCGACAGCATGCGCAAAGCGAATTCCACCGCTTTCCAGCCCAAAATGAAAATCCGCGCGTTCTGCTCCAAGGAATCGCCGTAGGCGAAGGGGTAGAAGCGCAGGAAGAACTCATTGACCAGATAATTCTCCAAGGGCAGGGCGTATGCTTCCAGCACCTGAGAGCGGAACGTCCCATCGTTCCGAACGAAGGCGGACAGCAAGGCGAGGAAACGTTCTTCGCTCATCGGCGCGCCGTAGAGCGCATGGAACAGCTCCATCATGAGCGCCACATGCTCCTCTCGCCGGAACCCCTTCCCCTCCATCTTTTCCAAAGCGCAGGAGATATAGTCTCCCGCTTCGGCAGCCTCCAAAAGTTCCCGGAGGGCAGTCCCAACATCTCCCTTTGCGGCAGCTTCCGCATCCCGATAGAAGAGAAGAAGGGACAAAAGCCTTTGGGACAAGGAATGCCTCCGGTCTTGCAGGAAACCAATGCCCGCCAGTTGAAGCCTCTGCCAGATGCCCGCATAGCCCCGCACCCGCGCCGCCATATCGAACTGCCAGCCGCTCCGTTCTTCTTCCCGTTCCTCTGTACGGAAGCGGATGGGATGATCCTGTCCCAAGAGCAGCCGTGCCGCCACGGGGCAGCTCATGGTCAACGACTGCTGGCGGAGATTCTCCAGCCGATAGGTCACACGGGGATAGGAGTAGCAGATGTCTGAGAGGAAGCCTTCCCCCTTTTCCCGTTGGATATGGCAGAGCAAATCGTCTTGCAGATACGGACAGCGTCCATCCTCCCGCAGACGTACCTGATAGTCCATCTTTTCGTCCTGCCCGCCAATCCATTGACAGATTTCCCGGCGCAGTTCCTCCGGCTCCAAGGCACAGTATTTTTCATAGGTCACAGGGTCGATCCCAACCCTCCAGTCCCGGCAGCAGCGACTACCACAGGCAGTCCCATTGCATTGGAAGTTCTCCATATAATCCGGTCGCAGGTATGTTGCCAACAAAGCTTCACCCTTTCCCTTCCGTCATTCTGTCAGTATGCTATGTTTATTCCACCAAGCTTCTCCAAAATCCTCCCATTAAGCCGCCAATTCCTGATACAAATTCATGTATTCCAATCATCCATGAAATGAGTTATAATAAAAAAAATATATCAACCAGGAAGAAGTTTCCAGCTCTGAAAGTCCAATATTTTAAGAAAGCGAGGTGAGGCGGGCATTCCTCCCCGACCTTAGAGGTCGTGGGCTCCTGCCCGCATTTAGATGAAAATTGTCGTTGCCATTGACTCCCTCAAGGGAAGCCTTACCTCCATGGAAGCGGGAGATGCCATCCGTTCCGGAATCCTGAGGGTCTATCCGGATGCTGAAGTGTTCGTGCGCCCGCTTGCCGACGGTGGCGAGGGAACTGTCGAAGCCTTGGTTCTCGGGATGGGAGGCAGCCTGCAAGAGATTTCTGTCACCGGGCCGCTGGGAGAAAAAGTGAATGCCTCCTATGGCATTTTGAAGGACAGCGCCACTGCCATTGTGGAGATGGCGGCAGCCGCCGGGATCACGCTCGTTCCCCCGCAGGAACGGAATCCCTATGTCACAACCACCTATGGTGTCGGCGAAATCCTGCGCGATGCCATCCAGAAAGGCTGCCGCCATTTCATCGTTGGAATCGGAGGCAGCGCAACGAATGATGGCGGCATCGGCATGCTGCAGGCTCTTGGCTATGAAATGCTGGATGCAGAGGGAAGGAATGTCCCCTTCGGTGCGGAAGGACTGCATAAGCTTGCAGAAATCCGGAAGGAGAATGTCCTGCCGGAGCTTTCCGAATGCACGTTCCGCATTGCCTGCGATGTCACGAATCCCCTTTGCGGCGAAAACGGCTGCAGCGCAATCTACGGCCCGCAAAAGGGCGCAACGCCTTCCTCCATCCCTCAGATGGACCAATGGCTTGCCGACTATGCACGGCTCTCAGGCAGGCTCTTCCCTCACGCTGACCCGAACACGCCCGGTGCCGGCGCGGCCGGTGGCCTTGGCTTCGCCTTTCTCACCTATACCAATGCAGTTCTGGAATCCGGCATCCGGATTGTCCTGGACGAAACGAAACTGGAGGAATATGTGCGTTCCGCAGATCTCGTGATTACGGGAGAAGGCCGTCTGGATGCCCAGACCGTGATGGGCAAAGCCCCCATTGGCGTTGCTTCCATCGCAAAAAAACACGGAAAAGCTGTGATCGCCTTTTCCGGATGCGTCACGCGGGACGCCAGGGAATGCAATGCCCATGGCATTGATGCCTATTTCCCCATCCTGCGGCAAGCCTCCACTCTCGCAGAAGCCATGGATCCGGACAATGCACGGCAGAACATGGCGGATACCGTGGAACAGGCCATGCGATTGATTCATGCCCGGGTACTATAAATCTTGAAAAAACATCCCCGCCCATGCGGGGATGTTTCACCATTTGTAATGATATTAGAAAATTTCCTCTCCACCCAATCCCAAATCTATGGTAAAACATTCCTATAGAACAGAAAAGAATCCAGCCATACGGACAAAACTGGACAAATTGCAGAAGTCTGGAGAGATTGACGTATTCAAAAAGAACTCCATCTGTGCCATGAGCAACCACGTCATGGCGCTCATAGCACAGAAATATCAGAACGTACGGAAAAGAGTTGAGCCTATCATGGGTGGCAAGATTATTGAGTATGAAGCTAAGACCATTAGGAATACTGCTTTGAAAGAAGGCATTGAGAAAGGCATTGAGAAAGGACGTTTGGAATCTGCCATTAGCACCCTGAACAGGTATATACGCCGCAAGCTTCCTATCGATGCACAGGTACTCGCCGACATTGCGGAAGACAATAAGCTGACCGTTGACAAGGTGCGTACCATCGCAAAAGACAACGGCATTTCCTTGTCCTGCTGACATTACGCCATAAATCGAGTAGGAATCTCAATTCAATTCTTTGATAGTTTTCCTTGAAATTCCGGAAACAAATTTGCTTGAAACGACTCCTTGACCATCTCTCCATTTTCAGTCTCACTATCACCAAAACTTTCCTTCGAATTCGTCGTGATATTTTCGGACAAACTCAATCTGTCATTGTTATGACATTCTTTTTGTTCCATCTCTACGTTTTCTACAGAGAGTCCAATATTAGCATCATCAGGATTCTCATGCACGTTATCCTTGGAAATATTCCCATCTACTGATTCAGAACGCAAAATCATTGTAGCTCTATGCTTGACTCGATTCAAAAGTTCTGTACCTCTATCCGTTTCTGGCGGTGTTGCTTCAATATGCTCAGGATGTATGCCCAAATTTTCCAGTTCAATAACAACTCTTTCCATCGTTTTATCAGGATTCCTGAAGTATTCACTGCCCCGAATACGGATAAAAGTCCACCCGATACGCTCCAATATAGTCTGACGTTCCATATCATTACGTACCTGCGAATGTGAACTATGATACCGGTCACCATCACACTCTATAGCTATTTTCTTGTCACCAAAGACAGCAACCATATCAATACGATACGCCCCCACTTCCCATTGCTGCACAATATGATAACCACGAGATTGCAGCTTCATGGCAACCTGTACTTCAAATTCCGAATCGGCCAACGCCGTTACTGCATCCTTCTGAACTGCTACGTTATTAGGATTCAAAGCGTATTCTATCAGCCCTTTTCGAATATCCCCCGCCTTTAAATTCACATTATAATCCAAGGAATGAATCACCCAAAGCTGATCCTTTGCACGACTGGCTGCGACATTATATCTCTTGCGAGTGGAATCTTGTGCACCAAATCCTTGTAATCGAAGTTGATCCGTAGGTGTTGATGGGCTGTCTACCATACTGAGGAAAATAATATCCCGCTCATCTCCCTGAAAATTCGCGGAATCTCCACAAAGGATGCCTCTCTCTTCCATATCCTTTGCACTAATACCATCATCTTGCGTGATAAGTTTTTCAATATATCTTGCCTGTTCAGCCCCAAGCAAGGAGATAACTCCAAAGGTTTTCCCTGCATATTCTGGTTGCTCCATGCAAGCTTTCATCAGTGCGACAATTGTTTTTGCTTCTTGCTCATTAATAGTTACAGTTCAGACCTTTGGTACAGGTAAAATAGGTGCATTAAGCAGGAAAAGCACAATTCGACAGCGAAAACTACAGGAAGAATC
>CACYDT010000108.1 GCA_902773295.1 uncultured Veillonellaceae bacterium
ATAGCCCGCTATGCCTCCTTCCTCATCCTTGACCACACGAATTTATCCTCAGCAATCTTGTCTAGTTTATTTCGCTACAGTTCCTAACTATACTCGTGAGCAGGAAAATTTACCTGCCCACGGTATATGCAGAGACTATAAAAGCTTTGCCTACGGCAAATTTCAACGGTCTCTAGTATAACAGGAAATTCAATAATTCGCCGCTACCTTCTGGAAGAATGCCTGCGGATGATCGCAGACAGGACATTTCTCCGGTGCATCGGATGCCTCGCAAACATAACCGCAATTCAGGCACTGCCAAATGACCTTCTCTCCCTTTTTGAAGGTCTTGTCCTCCTCAATATTCTTGAGCAGGAGACGATAACGCGTTTCATGCTCCTTTTCGATGTTCGCCACCGCCTCAAAGAGCGCAGCAATCTTCTCGAAGCCTTCCTCATGCGCCGTCTTTGCAAAGCCGGGATACATGCTGGTCCATTCCTCATTCTCCCCCGCAGCGGCAGCCTTCAGGTTTGCCTTCGTATCACCGATGCCTTCCACGAGCTTGAACCAGATTTTTGCATGCTCTTTCTCGTTGTCTGCCGTTTCCTGGAAAATATTGGAAATCTGGACATATCCGTCTTTCTTGGCCCGCGATGCATAATAGGTGTACTTGTTGCGCGCCTGGGACTCACCGGCGAATGCTGCCCACAAATTCTTTTCCGTCTGCGATCCTTTCAGCTCCATCAAAATCTCCCCTTTTCTATCACTCAAACGCTGCATGCGCAGCTACGACATCCTTATTTCCGGATTGCTTCCACGCCTCCCATATAAGGCACCAGTGCCTTCGGGATGGTCACCGAGCCATCCTCCTGCTGATAATTTTCCAGGATAGCGGCAACCGTACGGCCCACAGCAAGCCCGGACCCATTCAGTGTATGAACGAACTCCGGCTTGGATTTCGCATCCCTGCGGAACTTGATATTCGCACGGCGCGCCTGATAATCCGTGCAATTCGAGCAGGAAGATATCTCCCGATACCTGTTCTGGGCAGGAAACCATACTTCGATATCATACGTCTTCGCAGAAGTGAAGCTCATATCCCCGGTGCAGAGCTGCACCACATGGTAGGGAAGCTCCAGAATGCGCAGGACATCCTCGGCGGCATCCACCATAGACTCCAATTCCTCCCAGGAGTTCTCCGGCTTCACGAACTTGATGAGTTCCACTTTGTTGAACTGATGCTGGCGAATCAGGCCGCGGGTATCACGTCCCGCACTCCCCGCCTCTGCACGGAAGCACGCCGTATACGCACTATAATATTCCGGCAGGCTCGCTCCATCGAGAATCTCCTCCCGATGATAGTTCGTCGTCGGCACTTCCGCTGTGGGCACAAGATAATAATCCAGCCCTTCCAGCTTGAACATGTCCTCGGCAAACTTCGGAAGCTGGCCCGTGCCGATCATGCTGTCCCGATTGACGATATATGGCGCCAGCATTTCCGTATAGCCATGCTTTGTTGCATGCAGATCCATCATGAAATTGATGCAGGCGCGCTCCAGACGTGCCCCCAATCCCTTGTAGAAGGTAAAACGCGCCCCCGTTACCTTGGCGGCACGGTCTGCATCCAGGATATCGAGATCTGCGCCGATGTCCCAATGCTCTTTGGGCGCAAAGGAAAACTCCCGCGGAGTCCCCCATTTCCTCACTTCCGGATTCTCCGTATCATCCTTGCCGATAGGAACATCTTCCTTGGGCATATTGGGGATGTGAAGCAAAATATCGCGAAGCTTTCCCTCCACCTCTCTGAGCTCCCCGTCCAAGGCACTGATCTTATCTCCCACAACACGCATCTCTGCTACAATTTCCGCAGTATCCTCCCCATTTTTCTTCATGACGCTGACCTGCTTCGACGCAGCATTTCTCTTGCTCTTGAGCTGTTCCACCTCAGCAAGGATTCCCCTGCGCTTCTCTTCCAATGAGGAAAAATCATCAAGATTCAAGGGATTGTTCCGGTTCACCAGCATTTGACGAACTTCATCCAGATGATCCCTGACAAATTTCATATCCAGCACGGCATATTCACTCTCCATATCAATTTTCTTAATTATTATAACGCAATTGGCCGGATTTTTCCAGAGGAAAAATCTCCCTCCCCCAAACTCCGTGCGAAACGGTGTTTCGCACTGCGCCCTTACACGAAAACTAAGCTCATCTGCGCCCTTGCGGGCCATAGTAAAATACGAAGCAGCAGTTTTGGATACGAGCGTCTCCAAAAGCTGCTGCTATCTTCCGTTTATCTCACGAAAACGACATTTGTCTGATCCAAAAAACCGGAAACTGCATTCTCAATCAGAACGCGATTGGCATCCGCAAGGGAAAGGACAGGATTTCCATTGTGATTGTCAAGACTGATGGCGCGAACAACCAGAGGATTGCTGCCGGCTCTTGTCGCCCTGCTCATATCCGTCGTGTATCCCGCCATGCCATTCGACACCACCCTATCATAATCCAGGTTCTTGTGCCCATAGATGGACTCTCCATTCGCGTTCTTGATGACCGGGCTCATGACGGGCTTAAGCCCCAGTCCCCTGCAATCCACGATCAAACCCGTATATTTTCCATACGCCTTTCCCGCGGGAGCCTTTTGCGCGGTCGGCGTCTGCGGGATTGGTGTCTGCGCAGAAGAAGGCGGAACCGAGATATCCACATGGATGGATGTCTGGGACGGCGCCACGGACGGAACCGGCTCCGGATATGGCTGCGGCTGCGCAGTATCATGCGGCAGGACAGCGCTCGCGACGGAATTGGTCATGCCGTAGATCGGCATCTGCATCGTCACGATGTAGCCGCCGCTTATCTCTTTTTCATCTACAATCCTCGCTCCGGTGAGAACGCCGCTGACCCGCGTGGTGATGACATCGCTCGTAAGCATCAAATTCTCCACCGTCGTTTCAGCATCCACATTGACACCCTTGATGATTTCCAGGAGCTGGCGCTGCGCATCTGCCTTCGCTGCCAATCGCGCCCCCAAACGCCCCTGCAATGGCGTGAGTGCCCTCGGATTCGCCACTCCGGTACCCTCTACGGTAATTACGCCCTTCTCCCAATTCACGCCGGAATCCTCTGCAAACGCACTGACCATGGACATGATCATGACAAGCATCGTCAACATTGCCATCCTCATGCATTTCGTGAAGTTTTTTTTCATTGCTCCTCCCCCATTTCTTCTTCCCTGTCTTGCATATTTCCTTCACTTATATTATCGTTCGTTCCGGCCAAAATATAAATTAGAATCCAATTAAAAAGCGTTGTATCGAAACGATACAACGCTAAATGGCTCACTCTGCGGTGAAAGGCAGCAATGCGATATTGCGCGCACGCTTGATGGCAACGGTTACCTGGCGCTGATGCTTGGCGCAGTTGCCGGAGATACGGCGCGGCAAAATCTTCCCGCGTTCCGTAGTGAAACGACGAAGTTTTGCTGCATCCTTGTAATCAATATGCTCAACCTTGTCCACGCAAAAAGAACAAACCTTCCTGCGGGGCCTCCTGCTTCTGTCACGTCTAATCAAGAAAATCCCTCCTGTCAAAATGGAATCTCTTCCTCAGGGATGGCCGGACCGAAAGAATCCGGAGATGACTGCTGCGCGGGAGCTCCCATGGCAGGAGAGGACATTCCTTGGGAATACCCGCCCTCACCGGATACGGCATTCCGCGAATCCAGGAACTCAACTTCATCGGCTATGACCTCAGTGACATAACGCTTCGTTCCGTCCTGAGCTTCATAGCTTCTCACCTGCATGCTGCCTTCCAGAGAAATGCGGCGCCCCTTTGTCAGGTTGTTCCCGCAAATCTCCGCCAATTTCCTCCAAGTTACAATGGGGATGAAATCCGCAGTAGGCTGCCCATTATTCTCATTTTTCCGCGCATATCTGCGATCCACCGCCAGCGTAAACGTACAGACAGCAATTCCCGTCTGCGTATAACGCACTTCCGGATCGCGCGTCAACCGCCCGATCAATATCACCTTGTTCATGCCATGACCTCCCTGCCACAAGTACCACCATACTTGTGAGTGTTACTCCTCATCGGACTTGACAATCATGTGCTTCAAGAGCTCGTCCGTAATCTTCATCACGCGATCGCACTCAGCAACACAAGCAGGCTCGCACGTAACATTGAACAGGCAATAATATCCTTCGCTCTCGTCCTTGATTTCATACGCCAAACGCTTCTTGCCCCAACGATCTTCCTTGTCAACCGTCCCACCGTTTGCCACGATGAGCTTGGAGAACTTCTCAATGACAGCATTGGTTGCCTCTTCCTCCATGGGCTTGACAATGAATATGACTTCGTACTTCCTCACGAAACCACCTCCTCCTTTGGTCTTTGGCTCCCCACTTCCGGGGAGCAGGGAAGGCTTCCAAAATGAAACCTATCGAACATTAATTATATCACTTTCCAAGTAGGGGCGCAAGAGAATTTTTTATACTCGTGAGCAGGAAAATTTACCTGCCCACGGTCTCTAGTATAATTTCAGTGAAGCGCCCGCTTCCGTGCTGTTTTTTTCCGATAACGCCAGTAGAGAAAAACACCGATTCCCAGACAGGCGAAAATGAACAGCAGGCTCGCCTCATGGCCAACTTCCATGAGGATTTTCCAGCTTTCCCCAAGCATCATGCCCGCAAAGAGAATCAGCGCTGTCCAAGGAAGGGAACCTGCAAATGTCATCACCAAAAAACTTTTCATATTCACATGGGCAAAGCCTGCCGGCAAGGAAATAAAGGTGCGGATCACCGGGAGCATGCGGCTGAAAAACACCGCCTTGATGCCGTACTTGTCAAACCATCTCTGGGCAATGTCCACATGGGATTTCTTCACAAAAAAATAATGGCCGTATCGATCAACAAAGGAACGCCCTCCCTTGTGCCCCACCACATAGGCAAAAACAGAACCCGCCATGCCGCCGATCATGCCGGCAGCCAATGCGCCGCCAAAAGTCATCTGTCCCGCAAAGACGAGATATCCGGCAAATCCCAGGATCAATTCGCTGGGAATGGGAATGCAGGCGTTTTCCATCGCCATGAGAAGAGCCACCGCAAAATATCCCCAGGATGCGATAAACTCCAAAAACACTTCAGAGAGCTGTTCCATGAAACCTTCCTTTCCAAAAAAAGACCTTCAGAATGCTTGGATTCTGAAGGTCAAACTTCCCAAATGGTGCCTCAGAGCGGAATCGAACCACTGACACGGGGATTTTCAGTCCCCTGCTCTACCAACTGAGCTACCGAGGCAAAAAGATGG
>CACYDT010000109.1 GCA_902773295.1 uncultured Veillonellaceae bacterium
GATTTTGCATGATTTTATCAATACTTTGATGTGCAAATATGCAGATTTGTGGTGTCAAATAAAAACGAACATTTATTCTATTTTGAGTTTTTCAACACGCCCTAGTATAATCACGACAAAAAAGACCTACCGGGAAAGCATCGTTCCCAGCTTTCCCAATAGGTCTTTTTTCCTGTCAGCTCATCCCAGTTTCTTTGCCAGAAGCTCATTGACCATCTGCGGGTTGGCCTTGCCGCGGGACTGCTTCATGACCTGTCCCACGAGGGCGCCGATAGCCTTCTTGTTGCCGCCCTTGTAGTCATCCACAGCCTTCTGATTGTCTGCGATCACCTTGTCCACAATGGCCTCGATAGCCGCCGTGTCTGTGATCTGCACAAGGCCCTTGTCCTTGACGATTTTCTCCGGAGCATCCGGGCAGGTCCACATTTCCGAGAAGACCTTCTTGGCAATCTTTCCGGAAATCGTTCCCTTGGCAATAAGAAGAATCATCTGTCCCAGGCGCTTCGCCTCCACAGGAGACTTGTCGATGGTGAGCCCATCGGCATTGAGATTCTTGGAAAGATCCCCCATGATCCAGTTTGCCGCCTGCTTCGCATCGGCTCCCTCCGCAATGACGGCATCGAAATACTCTGCCATCTGGCGGGAACTCGTGATGATGCCCGCATCGTAATCTGAGAGGCCGTATTCCTCCTCCAAGCGGGCGCGACGGGCATCGGGAAGTTCCGGCAGGGACTTCCTGTAAACCTCGATCTCCTCCTCCGTCGTGACAATGGGAGGAAGATCGGGTTCCGGCATATAACGATAGTCGTGGGCATTTTCCTTGCTCCGCATGGACAGGGTAATGCCACGGTCGGGATCCCATGTGCGGGTCTCCTGAATGACATGGCCGCCATCCTCCAGGACTTCCGTCTGCCGCTCGATTTCGTAATTGATGGCATCCTCCAGCGACTTGAAGGAATTGATGTTCTTCATCTCCGTGCGGGTGCCAAGCTCCGTCGTTCCCACAGGGCGCAGGGAGACGTTGATATCGGCGCGGAGGTTCCCCTCCTCCATGCGGCAGTTGGAAACATCAATGTACTCCAGGATGGCCTTGATCTTCTCCATATAGGCGCGGGCTTCCTCCGCCGAATGCATGTCAGGCTCCGACACAATCTCGATGAGGGGCACGCCCGTGCGGTTATAATCCACGTTGGACGTGGCGGAGTCCTTGATGTTCGTTCCGGAATGGACGAGTTTCCCCGCATCCTCCTCCATGTGGATGCGGGTGAGGCGCACACGCTTCCTCTCTCCCTCCACATCGATATCCACCCAGCCATGCTCCGCAATGGGCAGGTCATACTGTGAGGTCTGCCAGTTCTTCGGCAGATCCGGGTAATAATAATTCTTGCGGTCAAACTTGCTGTACTTGTTGATGGTGCAGTTCGTGGCAAGACCGGCCTTGATGGCGAATTCCACCACCCGGCGGTTCACCGTTGGGAGTACTCCCGGAAGCCCCAGACAGACCGGGCATACATGGGTATTCTGCTCTGCGCCGAAGGTCGTCGCACAGCCGCAGAAAATCTTTGTTTTCGTCTTGAGCTCGCTATGGATTTCAAGCCCAATCACTGCTTCATATTTCATCAGTTCTTCCCTCCCGGCTGCGCCATCTCGTTCCTGAAGTTCTGGGTCTGCTCATAGGCATAGGCCGCCCGGAGAATGGTTTCCTCGTCGAGAGCCTTGCCGATGATCTGGAGCCCGATGGGCATATGCTTGCCGCTGTAGCCGCAGGGTACGGAGATACCCGGCAGGCCTGCGAGATTGAGAGGAACCGTGCAGATATCCTGCAAGTACATCTGCAAAGGATCGTCTATCATCTCTCCGATCCTGAACGCAGGCGTGGGAGCTGTCGGAGCCATGATGACATCGACCTTTTGGAATGCCTCCGTGTAATCCTGCTGCACAAGCGTGCGGACCTTCAAAGCCTTCAGGTAATACGCATCATAATATCCCGCAGAAAGGGCGTAGTTACCAATCATGATGCGGCGCTTGACTTCCTCCCCGAACTTCGCGCTACGGGTATTCGTCATGAGCTCCACCACATCCGCACCATCCACGCGCTCGCCGTAGCTCACGCCGTCATAGCGCTCAAGGTTCGTGGCAGCCTCTGCCGGGGCGATGAGGTAATAGGTGGAGATGGCATAGTCCGTATGGGGAAGGGAGATATCGATGACCTCGGCCCCCATGTCCTTGAACTTCCCGATGGCTTCCCGTACGGCCTTCTCCACATCTGGATCCATGCCCTCCGTGAAATACTCCTTGGGAAGGCCGATCCGCATCCCCTTCACATCCTCCACGAGGGCTTTCGTGTAGTCGGGAACCGCTGTCGCGCTGGAAGTGGAATCCATTTCATCATGCCCCGCAATGACATTCAGGACATGGGCGCAGTCCGTCACATCACGGGTCAGAGGGCCGATCTGATCCAGGGAGGATGCATAGGCCACAAGCCCGTAACGGGAAACGCGCCCATAGGTCGGCTTCATACCCACGACACCGCAGAAGGAGGCGGGCTGGCGGATGGAGCCGCCCGTATCGGAACCAAGCGCCCAAATCGCCGTTCCCGCCGCGACTGCCGCCGCACTGCCGCCGGAGCTTCCCCCGGGCACGCAGTCCAGGTTCCAGGGATTCCTCGTGGGATAGTAGGCAGAATTCTCCGTGGAGCCTCCCATGGCAAACTCGTCCATGTTTGCCTTGCCGAGAATGACGGGATGCTCTTTCTCGAGCTTTTCCACGACGGTCGCATTGTAAGGCGGCACGAAATGCTCCAGGATCTTCGAGGCGCAGGTCGTCGTAACGCCCTTCGTGCAGATATTGTCCTTGATGGCGCCCGGAATGCCCTCCAGAAAGGAGATTCCCTCTCCCCTGGCAATCCTCTCATCCACAGCGGCCGCCTGCGCGAGCGCCGCTTCCCTCGTCTGGGAGAGGTATGCCTTCACATCCCCCTCCACTTCATCCATGCGAGCAATGACATCCTTGGTGAGCTCGACAGAGGTAATTTCCTTCTTCACGAGCATGTCATGGAGGACATGCGCCGGTTTATCGTAAAGTCTCACGTTCCAATCCTCCCGTAGATTATTCTTCCAGCACTCTTGGCACCTTGAAATAGCCGTCGTCTTTCAATGGTGCATTGGAAAGAGCCAGCTCCCTTTCCAGGGATGGCTTCACCACATCCTCGCGGAACACGTTCTGTATGGGAAGCGCATAAGTCGTAGGCTTCACTTCCTCCGTGTCCACGGCCTTCAGGTTCTCCACATACGCCAGAAATTTGTCGAGCTGTCCGATATATTTCCCCGATTCCTCTTCGGGAATCGAAAGCCGGGACAGAACAGCAACCTTGTCCAGGTCTTCCTTCGTAACTTTCATATTCTGATTCTCCCATCCTAAGATTCCAAACCACAATAGATACAGAGCCGCTACGATAAATATGTATAAATCTATACAGAATTACACATATTTATGCTGTGATGTTCTTCACAGAACACCTTCCTGATTCATTGCGTCCGCTTTTATAGTATAACATCAAAACTCGAATTGTCCAATGGCTCCTCCGATGTTCTGCGGCTCGCAAACCTCTCCCGCTTATAAAAGCCGTTCGATGCAGCCTCAGAAGTTCTGATAGAACATGACCGATGTGTTCCAGCCTTGGAAATTCCCGGAGGCCTTGTCCCTCAGGGAATACCGTTCCAGCTTGAGCCGCAGCAGGCTCTTCTCGCTGAGCTGGTGGTCATATCCCAATTGCACAGACCACCGGTTCCTGTCCGAAGTAGGCTGCCTGCTGGAAAAATTGTAATCCCAGCCTTTGGATCTCATGTAGTTCACCGCGACCCACCAGGATTGGTTCTTCCGAATCTCATGCCGCCATCCAAGCCCGCAATACTGCCTCCAGACACTGCCGCCCCGCTCGCTTCCTTTCTTCCCCGCAGTATAGCTGAGAATGCCGTATGCCTGCCAGGAATCCTTGGGCGACACATCCTTGCTGTAAAATGCCTTCCACATAAACTCATCCCCATCCCGATAGGAATCGTCCGCTGCACGGGCAGACGTGCTGGATTGATGGGTGAAGAGCCCCAGGAACTGGTGATGCTCTCCGGCATGAAGATATTCTACCTCCTGTGTCCACAGATTCCCCGGCGAAGCCTTGGCTGTTTCCGAAGGTTCCCCCGGCCCCCCCGGATTCCAGCGGAATTCATAGTCCCCCTGCCAGGTCCAGCTCATCCGTCCCGTGATGCTATCCCTCTCCGTGATATGGCGGGTCGCCTCAACGGCCGGGGTCACCTTCCATCCCTCCCCGAAAGACGAACACCTTGCCAAGTCATCCGGCAGGCCCGAATTTTCATGAACCCTGGAAGGACCCGTGGGAACGCTGACCGTCATCTTGTAGCGGACATCATTGACGGGATGGTCATTGCGGATTGTCGCGGACAGTTCTGTCGAAGTCCACCCGGAGACATTTCCCTCCGGCTTCCCGGAAGAAGAATTCACATATCCGGTCTCCATGGACCAACCCCAGCCATCCTCCTCGCCGGAAACCGACATCGGCATATAGAGCTGATGCCCGTTCTCACTCCCATGCCAGGAGTAGTACTCGATTCCGAGTCCGTAGGAATGTCCTTCCCCGAAATGCTCCAGTTCATATTCGGACTTGATCTGCTCCTGGACTGCCTTCTTTTCAAATTCCTCGGCATCTTGCAGCAAAACCTGGGTTTCTGCGAGCCGCCTCTTCAATTCTCTAAGTTCCTCCTCCGCCTCCCGGCGGTCGATTTCCGCCTGCTTCTGATCCTGCTCCAGAGCAAGCACCTCCCGGCGCTCATCCGCCTCGGCATTCTCTGCCTCCAGCATCTGCTCCCGCAAAGCATCCAGCTGTGCCTCCATGCCATCCAGGATTTCCTGCGCTTCATCCGCCTCACTGATTGCAGAGGCCATGCGCTCCTTATAATAACGGAGCTCGCTTTCCGCTTCCTCCGGGACTGCTGTCTCCACGACGGTCTCCTCGTCTGCCGGTCCGCTTTCCCCTGCCAGCTGATCTTCCACCATGACCCGCACATCATTCAGACGGTTTTGCGCATAATCGACACTCTTCCAAGTCTCTTCTATGACCTCTGCCCTGCGCGAGGCTGTGACTCCCCGGCTCTCCTGCACTTTTCTCTCGACGCGCACCGACAACGCTGACTGCTTGGCAAAGTATTCCCCCTCATATTCCGATGCCACAGCGGCGAGCCGGTTCACCTCTGCCTGCTGTGCATAGACCTGCGGGAGAAAATCCGCCACAGCCTGCTGGCACGCGATTGCAGTTCTCGTGCGGTTTTCGCTGGCGCTCCTGGCACGGCATAGGGCAATCCTGATTTTGGACTGCTGCTGCTCCACCATGTTCAGCTGCTCCTCCGCAGAATTGACTGCCGCCATTGCCTCCAGAAGGTCGTTCTCCGCATACAGGGCATCCCTGTGCGCCTGCACACGAGCCTCCCTTGCACGGTCTGCATTCTCCTCTGCGATCTTGCGGCCGAGAATACGCTCACGCGCATCCCTCATATAATCAAAATGCGAAGAAATATCCGTGAACGTACGGACAGAGGAAGCATGTGTATGGAGGGGCGTCGACTGCATGACATAAATCGTGCTGACCGACGCAGCCGCCACTTGCGTCATATCGCGGGAAAGCTCGTCCCTGTCCCTCATCTGGCGCTTTCTCTGGCGCGTCATGCGAGTGAAATGCGGAAATGTCGGAAGGACAGACCCTTCTTCCTCGCGGCGTTCCTGCAAGCGCTGGCGCCTGCGCCGTGTCATGCGCAGGGAACGTGGAAATGCCGGCAGGACAGGACCTTCTTCGAGACGGCGTTTCCACAGACGGCGCCGTCTATGCCGAGTCATGCGCAACATATTAGGAAATGCAGGAGGAAGATTTTCCTCCTCCTTGCGTTCTTCCTCAAGCTTCCGGCTGCGCTTCCTGCTCATTCTCACAAAACACCCCTCCTCTCAATTTCAATTTCTTTTACTTCGCCACACATATTCCCTGTTCCTGCGATTCTTTCATTTTTTCTCCGGCTCTTCCTTTCTCTCCATGTCCATCCACCGATCCCCGTAGAGCCGCCTCGCAATTTTCGTAAATATCCCAGGCGGCGGAAGATAGAAGATCGGCTGCCCGCAAAAAACAAAATAGTTGAGCCGCCCGGCAAAATGGCCAAGCCTCTGCAATCCATACACAAGGCTGATGGCCGATGCCAGAAAGAACGTGAACCCATATCCCTTGTCACTGAACAGGAAAATCCCCGCCAATCCCAGAACCAGGTTGCTGCCGAAATAGCAGAGGGAAATCCTCAGCACATTCTGCTGGTCACCGAAAGAAACAAGGAGGATATGCACAATCTGCAGCACCCCCGTAAAAAAAGCGCCAAACAGCAGGACATTGAACATACTCACCTGACTGTAAGCAATGCCCACCCATGACAGGAAATAATTCCCCAGCGCCAGGAACACCAGCGTGATCACAAACTGGAATTCCACGACATGACACAACTCAAACCAAAGAGCGTGCAGGAGATCCTTTCGTGCGTCATCGATTTCCCCAAAATTCCCCTTGTACGTAAGATAGGAAAAATAGTTCGCGTACCGTTCGTAAAAAGACTTTTCCACCGCTACTGCAAACATGATCATGGGAGGCAGGATGGACAAGAACGCATAGAAGGCCACAACATCATACGACGGAGCGAACCGGTAGGTTCCTTCCACGACTTCCCCCCATGGCCCCTGCCATATGATGATGTTGGGAAGGAACATCCCTGCCGTATAGCATACAGCAATGAGGAACAACTTCCCATACCGGTCCAGATACGGCAAAAAGGCAAACTTCATACTGTCCTTCGGCATGCCGAAATGATGAGCCACCTGAATGAAAAAGAGAAACACCGTCACGCCGATTCCCACGTCCATGGCGAAAAGCGCCCCCTGCACCGGCGGCAGCCATTCTCCCATGAGGAACACCCAGGCCAGCCAGATGCTCAGGAGAACCCCTGCCCCATAGGTGAGCAGGAGCCTCTTGTATTTCTTGATGGCCGAAAGATAGACCCCCTGCACCCAAAGAATCATCAGCTGTGAAAAAAAGAGATACCCCAGAAGTTTCGTGAAGCCATCCAGAGGCTTCCCCCAAAAGAAGAGCGCCGCAGCAAGGCCACCGATTCCCGTCAGCCATGCGCTCATCCCGAACAGAGAAGCCGTGACATCATCATAATGCTCCACGGAAAGGCAGTCCGCCACATACTTGGACAGAACCAGGACAAAACCACAGGCGATAAGCCGGGAAAACACTACGGCATACACCACGGAACCCACATAGAGCCTGGACTCCTCCTCCGAAATTCCGAAAGAAAGGAACAGGGACTGGATGGCCAGCACCATGCCCGCAAGCAGGGCAAAAGGCCCTGCCGTGATGATTGCCGAATAGGAATAGGCACGGATATGCCCTGTCGCCGCCCGCGACTGAAAGAGTTTCCTGAGCTCGAGCTCCACTCCGGCCATCAGCGAATCACCTTCCCTTCCTTCTCATAAATCTCCCGATAGGCTCCCAGGCTCCGCTCGACTTCCGCATGGTACTCGAACAAGGTGTAGACATGGTCTGCCATCCCATAAGCCAGACGCGCCAGGCGATAGAAATACCGGATCCATAGTGTCTTGAAATCGCCCTTCACCCAATCGCTCTTGATGATCTCCTCCTCCCTTTCACGGGAACAGGTGACATGCTCCGTAATCATAAAGGGCTTCCTGCAGACCGTCGCCGCCATGCCGCCGATGATGCCGCAATATCCCGTCGAGACACTGTGGTAGACATCCGCTTCCGGAAGATCCTGCTGCAAAAGGTAAAACAATGGCAGAAACATGGACCTGAGCGTCCAGAAAAAATCCGTGAAAGGCAGATAACGATATTTTTCCTCATAAACCCGTTGGATGATATCAAAAAAATCGCTGCTCATGAAAATGTCCAGAGGGCTGCTCGTCTCTCTTCCATAGTGGAAAATCTCCACCAAATCGATAAAGGGAATCTCCTTGTCTCCCGTCACCAAGTCATAGAGCGCCTCCTTCTCCGATGGGGACAGGCTTCCCTCCTTCATGCAGGAAGCCTTGCTGGAAAGGATATCGTCTAGGAACTCTTCCCGGATGCCCACGCAATTCTCCGGGAATTTATACTTGTACGTCCCCCGGTCCTTCGCCTCCGCGCCGATGGAGCAGATCAAAAACTCATGCTCGGGGAGACCCTCCATGAGCATCTGCACCCAGGAGGAAACGCCTCCCACCACATAGGGATAGGATCCCTCAGTCAGCAAGCAGATTTTCATCCGTCACCCCATCCTTCCAAAACACGCAGGCCATTTCCTGCCCCACCTTGAGCAGATAGGCATGGTCATCGATTTTCTCAAACTCTCCCCCATCCATGAAGGCAATCTCCTTCTGCGTGCGCAACACAAAGCGCAACGGCTTCCGGAAGCCCACGCAGTGAAGTTCCAGGAAGCCCTTTTCCCGTTCCACCCGGTAATCCATGTCCAGATAATCGCACAAATATTCCATGCACTCGGAATCCGTCATGCCCTCCAGCCAGGGATACCGCCCATCCATCTCCCCCAGAAACGCCCGGATCCCGCCCGACATGTCTGCCCAGGATAAATCCTTGCTCTCCTCGCAGAGAATCTCGTTCGGATGGATGGCATGGGAAAAAATCCCGATATAATTCAACACGCTGATTTCCTCGTACATGCTCTGCCGCTTCGGAACATGTCCCGAAGAAACCCTTGGAATCTCATAAATTCCGTCCCCGTTTCGCTGATAATCCTGATAATAGGCCTTTGCCTCTGCCGGGCTGTCAAAGATGGAGGAATAGATTCTGAGCTCCGGGAATACCTTCTTGACCGCCGCCTTCCCCTCGGGGCTCAGGATATTCGCGGGAGGCACATAGCAGCGGAACTCATAGTCCGGGTACACCTCCGTAACATAGCGGCGCAGTTCCCGAAGGCTCTCCTCCATATCTTTCTGGCTCTCCCATGGGACATAGCCCGGATTCACCTGATGGTACCCTTCCGGCGCCAGGGATTGGTGATTATATCCGTGAAGCCCTAATTCCCCGCCGGAAGCGAGAAGCTCCCTCCCATATACGATGAGGTTGTCCGGTGCCCCCCGTCCCGAAGCGGGATGGAAGGGACCCTTTACCTGATCCCCATAAGACTCGATGATGAGACCCGTAAGCTTCAGACCATAGTCTTCCTGAAGCTGCAAGATATACGGCCACCAGACCCTGCGGTAGAAGTCCGCTGTGGATACATGGAGCTCATCGTATATTTTCTCAAAATCCCCTTCCGGAACCGGCGACGGGAAATCATCCAGGAAAAAGAGCTTTGCGCCCACCACGGGATAGATTGTATCCTCGCCGCAATGGGAAAGGAATGCCGCCATCAGGCCGATATTTGTACGATCATCACGCACCACCCCGTTATAGCTCAGGAACCTGCCTTTTCCCCAGGGATGCTCTATGACAAGAGGTTCCCCCGTCATGGCTGTTACGTGCACCTTTGCATCATCCAGAAGCGAAACCTGTGAGACATTTGTACGGTATGCGCTTCCCTCTCCGAAGGAAAAACCCTTCCCCCCCAACATGAAATCCGTCCGCAAATCAATGCCATAGGTATTCATTTCCCCCGCCACGGCACCAATGCCCAGGCAGGAAAGATAGTTCGCCGGAATCTCCTTCGCATCCCCGGGAGCAATCTTCTGCAGAACAGCTGCCGTGCCGCCATTTGCAACATAATCGCACACTGCAGGCAGGGAAGCCACCAGTTGCAACCGGCCGGACGCAATGAGCACGCCGCGGTACTCCGGGAGAACTTCCACCAGCTCATAGATGGTCGCCACCCGGTATGCCTTTTTCTGCTTGTCCAGCATCTCTGTCAGATTATGGCGCTGCAGGACACTTGCAACATCCAGGGAATCATACAGGATAAGAAAGGCATCCTTCCCTTTCTCAGCCACAAGTCTCCCCTGAAGCATCCTCATACCGGAGAAGCTTGTGGTGTTTTCCTTGGAAAACAAATGCAAAAAGCCATCCATACGATGATATTGGAAAAAACATCCCAATACTACTGCAAATGCAATCACAAGATAGATTCCCCGTTTATCCATGGCGCGCCCCCTTGTCCCAATAGTCCCTCTCAGAAATGAGTTCCCGGAGCTCTTCCGCATAATACTTTTTCTTGTCCGTCCAGAGAAAATAGAACCATGTGACAGCAATGTGACCAAAGAAAACCTCAGAGAGTTCCATCATGTGTCACCTCACTGACTTCATAACAGCAGGCTCTGGCAACAGAAGAAGAGATAATGCGTGCCGTAATCGCCAGCAGGTTCTGCTGGTTGAGGTTCCATTGGTCAAAGTCCATGCCGCAGATCTCTATGACGGCAAGCACCTCATCCTCGTAGATCACCGGCGCAGCCAGATCCGGCGCAGACTTATCCAGGTTGAGGTTCGCATAGATGCTCTTCCCCTCCACCACGCTTTTCAGATAGGCACAATCCTCCACCATTTGGACGCTGGGGAGATTCCGGAGCTTCTCTCCTCCCAGCCGGACACGTTGCCGCAGGGAGCGGCGATCCCGGTTCATCACATAGATGGCAACATCCGGCACTTCCATGACCTCCGAGACCAGAACTGCGGCCTGGTTGAATACCTCCTCCACTTCCACGCTGTCCAGTTTCCTAAGAAGGAAGTACAGACGGCCGATGCTGTCATCCATATGGATGATCTGCCGATAAAGCCTATCCTTGATCTTCGTGTTCTCCAGGTACATCTGCTGCAGAAAAGCATAGCGCTCCCGATGCCTGGAATCCATCCACTGCGCCGCTTCCCGCTCATGTTCCCTGCGATCGGCAAAGTATCCCGCCAAGATTGCCGCAAACAGATACGAAATGAAATGCAGGAGATGCTGGGGAACATACAGGATGCCCACCGCATCCATCCCACGCCCCACAAGAATCCAGGCCAGCAAAAGAGAAGCGAGCAGGCAGGCAAGAAGGGAATGGCGCTTTCCGTAAAGAAGCCCCATCGCGCCAATGTAAAGGTAGTTCATATCAAAATAAATCACAGGATCCACGACGAAACCACCCTGCAATTTTGCAACGAGAACCATGAGCAGGAAGCCCGCAAGATTTTCCGCATAGGGCAGGAGCATCGTTTTCCTCCATTCCCGCGCCTGCTCTTTTTTCTTTTCTTCCTCCAGGATTCCCTGCCCCGCAAGATAATCTGTCATTGCCCGGCATGCCTTGCCGAAACCATCCTTCCATTCCTGCTTCGCCTGCCATCCAAGTTCCTTGGCGCAACGCCTATGATCCAGCACTGCCTGGGAAAATCCCATCTTCAGAGGTTCCTTCCCCTCCGATGCCTCCTGGATGCCTTCCGGGCAAAGAGCCTGGATTTCCTTCCATGAGACAGGGCTCCCTGAGGATATATGCAGGAACTCTCCCTCATACCCCCGAGCAACTGCCCGATAAACCGCCAACGCCGCATCGTCCATCCAAAGGAAATCGCGCCTCGCATCCTCCTCGGCAGGAAGGATCGGCTTCCCTTCGCAAATCCCGGAAAAAAACTGTCCCATCCATCCATCTTCCGGTCTTTGCCCGGGGCCATAGGCATCCGGGCAGCGCAGGATGGTCACCGGCAAGCCATAGACCCTCTGCCAGTTTCGCGCGCATTCCTCAGCCAAATAATACTGCTTGCCCAATTCTGTTTCCGGCGCGGGAATCTCATCCTCGCTCCTGGGGCTTCCTCCCGCCGGAAACACTTCCGCCGATGACAGAAGGAAAACATGCCGCACATGGAACTGATGACCCAGACGCAAAACTGCCTGCAAATCTGCCAGATTCCCACGGACAATCCCCTCATCAAGAAGATAGATGATATGGGAAACCGCATGTGTGCGAAAAAAAGCCTCTGCCTCCAAATCTTCTCCGCAATCGGCACAAAAATGCGCACCGGCATCCGTTCCCAATGCCGGCGCCTTTTCCCCCAGGCAAAAGACTTCCCATCCTTCCTGCCGGAAAACCTGCGCAAGGGATTGCGCATAAAACCCGCCGCGTCCGGCCAACAGCACCTGATGATTCACCGGCTCCATCCGGAACTCCCCCTCAAATACATACTGCACTTTATGATACCTTGACATACTTTCTCTGTGGGATACAAAATTTCCTGCCAAAATACATCCAGAATACATTGAAAATGGAAACGCCATTCTTCGGATCCACCTCTGGCGAAATCCGGATAATGGCGTTATAATATATCCATGGATGAATCCTGCATTTTCCGTGCAGGATCCTGAAACAGCTTATTGGACGGTGATTCTATGGATATCGATTTTCACTATGGCACAATCTATATACTTTCCCGCTGGGCAAAGTTCTGCAGCGCCAATGCCAATATCATTGCAACATCTTCCCAATTCGTGGATGACAATTACGATACCAATCCATTCTCCGATGCAGAAGAGAAAGCAAACATCGAGCGCGGCATCCGCATGCGCTATTCCTGCCAGAACATCTGGGGAAACGTGACGGGAAAAGGCAACTGCGAGGTCTGGGTTCCCTTCCATTTCCTGCCCGGGCTGGAGGGAGACACCACTGACAGCAAGCTCGTCTGCAAGAAACACAGCCCTCTTTCGGAAAAACTCGCAGCGCGCCTGCTGGAAACGACGCTGGACAATTCCAACTTCGGGTTCCGCCTGGGCATCGGTCTCCATGTTCTCGCCGACACATGGGCGCATCAGGAATTTGCCGGCATCAACACCACCATCAACAAGGTAAAAAACCTCATCTTCGCCACCCAGGGTTCCTTCATCGAGAAAGTCCTCGGCGATGTTGTCGGTTCCTCTACTGTGTTCAGCAAGTTCATGGACCAGCTCATGCCTCTGGGCCATGTGGCCGCCGTGCATTGCCCCGACATGCCCTTCCTTTGGTGGAAGAGCGGCGGTCACTTCAAAGAAGGGCGCAAAAACTGGGATGAGTTCATGGAAGCATCAGAGGAAATCTTCCGCCTTCTCCAATCCGTGAGCTGCGAGCCCGTCACCGGTCTCTCCGAAAGCCAGAGAGAGCTTCTCATGGACTGCTTCAAAGGGATCCAGTCAGAGGACATCCAGGTGCGCCACGAGGAATGGCTGGGACGCATCCATGCGAATTATTTCGGAATCGAAGACTTCAACGATGAGGATGCATCCGCAAGCTACAGCCCGTCCACCATCCTGAGCGACCTGAATTTCAGCCGCCAGTTCTACGACGAACTCAATGACCATTTTGACTGGGTTCTGGAACAGCTGGAAGCAAACGATATCTTTGTCTTGAAAAAAGACCCTGTATTTTGAAGAAACCAAACCGTGGAGAGGGGGGATCTTGAAAGACCCCCCCTCTCTGCACGGTTCAGCAAAGCGCGAGCAGCTTGTCGCGCAGTTCCTTGACCGGCTTGTACATACTGACATAGTCCGCTTCCTTATGTGCGCGAAGCAGCTCCGTAATCTCTGACAATGGCTCATAGAGCGGCGTGATGGCAAGATTGCCCACAACTCCCTTCAAGGCATGCGCCGCCTCAAAGGCTTCTTCCAAGTCGTTTGCCGCCAATGTCGTTTCCAGTTTTTCGAAATATTCATTCGATAATCCCATTGACACCATCTTGAAATAGAAGGTCTCGTTGTTCATACAACGGGTAATCCCCTCCTTCGTGTCTATGCCGAATTCCTTGAGTGTTTCTATGGTCAGCATCTGATTTCCCCCTTTGTCTTTTTTATACTAGAAACCGTTGAAATTTGCCGTAGGCAAAGCTTTTACGGTCTCTGCATATACCGTGGGCAGGTAAATTTTCCTGCTCACGAGTATAGTATGTTGTTTCCATCCATGTCGGCATTTTCAGGAGCACGACACGACTTATCGCATGGATACAGGCTCCTCACTCCCGCTTATGGAAGCGGGAGACTCATAGACTTATGGAATCCTCGCTGAGGACTAGCTTTCACATCATAATGGCGGTATAATATAGAATATACCTATCCATGAACCAGAACACCGGAAGGAGCGGACAAGATGAAAAAAATACTCATTGTTGACGATATGATGGTCTCCCTGCTGATGACAGAAAACATCCTTGCCAGCCAGTACAGCACCGTCTGCGCGTCTTCCGGCAAAGAAGCCATAGAAGTCTACCGCAAAGAACACCCGGACATGGTGCTCTCGGATCTTCGCATGCCGGGGATGTCAGGCTATGAGCTGCAGCTTGCCCTGCAATCGGAATACCACGACATCATCCCCTTCATGTTCATGACAGCGGATCAGGACGAGGAAACGGAGAGCAAGGGACTCGACAACGGAGCCATGGACTTCATCCGAAAGCCCTTCCGGCCGGATGTCCTCCTGCGCCGCGTGTCAAACATCCTCCAAACCGTGGATCGCATCCAGGGCCTCAAGAAGCATGCCAGCATCGACTCCCTGACAGGGCTTCTCAACAAGAGCTCCTCCGAGGAAGAGCTGAAAAGCCTCTGCAAGAACGCCACAGGCGCGCTTCTCATGATCGATCTGGACAGTTTCAAGCTCGTTAATGACATCCACGGCCACTCCATGGGTGACAAGGTGCTGGTCAGCTTTGCGGACATCATCCGTGCAGCCGTGCGGCCTGCCGATATCATCGGGCGCATGGGCGGCGACGAATTCATCGCTTTCTGCCACGGAATGCTGGATGAGGCCGGTATCGCCCATAAATCGGAATTCATCAATAAGAGCCTGGATGCCTCCGCCAAGAAACTCATGGGCGAGGACACGAACATCCCTCTCGGAGCTTCCATCGGATGCGTCTTTGTCCCCTCCGGAGGCACGGATTTCGCCGACCTCTACAAGAAGGCCGACAAGGCGCTCTACACCGTGAAACAGAACGGAAAGCACGGCTACCGTATTTTCACGGAGGAACCGCCGGCCAAGGCCACCACGGAGACCACGGAAGGAGCCAGCATCTCTCACATCGAGATGATCCTCGGGGAACGCAACCAAGGGGAAGGCGCCCTTCAGCTTCCCTTCGAGGGATTCCGTGCCGTATACCGCTATCTCAAGCGCACCCTGAAAATTTACGGCAAGCCGGCCTGCATCCTGCTCCTCAACCTGAACAGGTACGGCAATCCTTCTGTCGCCCCATCCGAGGCAGAGGAACAATTCATAGCGACCCTCCGCTCAACCCTCCGCAAGAGCGATATCGTCACCCAGAACGGATCGAATTTCGTCGTGCTCCTGTCCTGCATTGGGAAGGATCATGTAGCCAACGTGTCCGACCGCCTCCAGCACAACTGGGAAAAAATGCCGGCCAGTGCATGCTACCTCTTCTCCTATGAATGGTCTGTCCTGGAGCCCTGACCTCCTACTGTATCTATACGACACAGTTCTGCTATTTCCTTCCTCTTTTACAGGACGGTGAAGAAATCCGTCGAGGCTTTATCCTCGACGATCTCCACCGTCCTTCCTTGTTCTGCCAGTTCCTGCTCCAGTCGCTCCTTCAGTACGGCAACCACAGGGAATTCCGTGCCAAAATGCCCGGCATCAATGACATGCATTCCCCGCTCCACCGCATGCTGGGCATCGTGATAACGCACATCTCCCGTAACATATGCATCCGCTCCCAAGGAAGCCGCCTTGCCGACAAATTCCGCCCCGCTGCCGCTGCAAAGAGCCACCTTGCTTACCGGCCGGTCCCCTGCAGATATCAGGCGTACATGGGACACCGGCAGGGCATCCCTCACCCGCCGCGCAAATTCACCGATGGGCAGGGAAACGGCAAGCCGCCCTATGCGCCCCAGGCTCCCGGCAGCTTCCCCGTCCCGGCCATTCACGGCAAAAGGCTCCAGACGCTCCAGACCTATCCTCTCCGCCAGCACATCATTGACACCGCCTTTGGCAATGTCCAAGTTCGTATGGGCTGCGAGCACGGCAATGTCATGCGCCAAAAGTTTCTGCAGGCGGCGGCCCAAGGGAAGATCCGTGCGCAGTTTCCTGATGGGCTGAAAGATCAGGGGATGATGCGATACAATCATATCCGCACCAATGCGGACAGCCTTCTCCAGCACAGCATCGCTCACATCGAGGCAGACAAGGATTTTTTGGATTTCCTGCAAAGGGCTTCCCACCAGAAGCCCCGGGTTGTCCCATTCCTCCGCCAGACGCCTTGGGGCAATGCGTTCCATGGCATCCATGATTTCCTGGCATTTCACCATCTGAGCCTCTCCTCCAATGCTTTGATACTTTCGATGGTTTCCTGATATTTCTTGCTCTTTTTCGCCCTGTCGCTCTTTTCCATCCCCGCCGCAATCCGCCTCGTCTGGAACAGCAATGCCTCGATATGATGCCGCAAGAGATCCGTCTTCTTCTCCCACAGCACCGGGCCAATGGAGAGCATCAACGGCGACGGCCTCTTTCTTCTGCCTCGCTTCGCCATGATGATTTCGTAGATCCGCCCGTCCGAAAGTGCGAGATTCTCATCCTCGATATGCCAATAATGCCGGTAAATCCATTTGCGGAGTTCCGGGACATCATTCATCGGCTGAAGCACCAACATCCCTATCTTCTTCAGATGTTCCGGATATGCGCCGAGTATCTCGCACATAAGGGATCCCCCCATGCCTGCAATACAGACGGTATCCACTTCGCCTTCCTTCAGGATTGCCAGCCCATCCCCCTGCCGCACGGAAATCTGATCTCCCATCCCATGTTCGCGCACTGTCCGAAACGCAGCCTCGCAAGGTCCCGTATTCTTGTCCCCGGCAACCACAAAATCAGCCTTGCCGGCTTCTACCAAATACACAGGCAGATAGGCATGATCCGTACCGATATCCGCGACCCGGCTGCCCGGCGCCACGAAGTCTGCCACTGCCTGGAGCCTGCTGTCCAATTGCATCTCCTTGACCTCCTCCCACACGAGTATACAGAAAAAAAGAGTGCATGCACATACGCGCTGCACTCGACTATTCGTCATTGGCTCCCCGAGCAGGACTCGAACCTGCGACAGCCTGATTAACAGTCAGGTGCTCTACCGACTGAGCTATCGAGGAGTGATGTCAGCATGTGCTGACAAGAACTATTATACGCATCTCTCCCGGATTTGTCAAGAACCGGCTGACATTCAATCCAAAAAATCCTTGAGTTTGCGGCTACGGCTTGGATGGCGGAGCTTCCTGAGCGCCTTTGCCTCAATCTGCCGGATGCGCTCACGGGTAACGCCGAAGTTCTGCCCCACTTCCTCCAGAGTGCGCGCCCGTCCGTCATCCAGGCCGAAACGCAGGCGAAGGACTTTTTCCTCTCGTGGCGTAAGCGTATCCAGAACCTCTTCCAGCTGCTCCTTCAAAAGCATGAAAGAAGCAGCATCAGCCGGTGCCGGCGCCTCCTGATCCTCGATGAAATCCCCCAGATGCGAATCCTCTTCCTCGCCAATCGGAGTTTCCAGGGACACCGGCTCCTGGGCGATCTTCATGATCTCCCGCACACGTTCGACACTGATGTCCATTTCCTTTGCAATCTCCTCCGGTGTCGGCTCGCGCCCAAGCTGCTGCAGGAGCTGCCGGGAAACACGGATCAGCTTGTTGATGGTTTCCACCATATGCACAGGTATGCGGATGGTACGAGCCTGATCCGCAATGGCACGGGTAATGGCCTGGCGAATCCACCATGTAGCGTATGTGCTGAACTTGTATCCCTTGTTGTAATCAAATTTCTCCACTGCTTTGATCAGGCCGAGATTCCCTTCCTGGATGAGATCCAGAAACAGCATCCCACGTCCCACATAGCGCTTTGCTATACTGACTACAAGACGGAGATTGGCCTCTGCCAATCTCTTCTGAGCCTCTTCATCCCCTTGTTCCATCCGCTTTGCCAGAGCAACTTCTTCCTCTGCCGTCAGAAGGGGGACGCGCCCGATCTCCTTGAGATACATGCGCACCGGATCGTCAATGCTGATTCCCTCCGGGACACTGAGATCCAGCTCGATTTCCTCAATATCCTCCTCGGCGTCCTTCTCTATATCATCATCCACCTGATCGGAATTGGAATCATCTACGATTTCAATGCCTTTCTTGCTGAACACATCATACAGGTCATCAATTTCATCAGGAGACAGGTCCTTGTCCTGCAACGCCTCAACAAGCTCACCATACGTCAAAGTCCCACCGTTCTTGCTGCCCTTGCTCAGGAGGGCCTCGATGAACTCAGAGCTATGGTTTTTGCTTGCCGCTACAGGCTTCTTTTTCGTCTCAGCCATACTTCTGCCCCCTTTCATTGTCCTTCACAGCATCCGGGTCAAACGCCCCGGAGCTATCGCCACGAACGAAGAAATTCGCCGCCCCGCTGAAAATCATCCGCAAAGGGTTCCCTGAAAAATCACGAACGGCGTTCGGTATCACTAACCTGTAACTCATCCATCTCTTCCTTTATTTTTTTCACTTCAGCAAGTTCGTCACGGTAAGCCGGATTCCCCGACTGAAGATATTCTTCTGCTTGTCGGCTATGCTGCATGAAACGTGCATTAAGATATGCCCTGCGGAGAATGTTCACAGAATCATGATAGGCCTCTGTCTCCTCGCGCCCCTCCAGATTCTCCACGAGCGACCGCGACAGTTCCGCCATCGCCTCATCTCCGAGGATTTCCGCTGCTGCAGCATCGTCAAAAGTTTTTCCCTGTTCCTGCTGCGCGAACAGGAACGCCAGGATTTCATGATGAGCAGCATCGTAGATGCCCTCCAGAGGCAGCATACCACGGATATGTGCCAATACCGATGCATCCCGGCAGGCCATGCGTATGACAATGCGGCCTGCCCGCTTCAATGCATTGTCCTGGCTGCGCGCTGCAGAGCGCCTTCCCGACCGGCCTGAATGCGCCTGCGGCTCGGGAACCCCTGCGCCATTCCGCATTTCACTCAGGATCACGCCTTCATCCAGCATCAGGATCCGCGCAAGCTTCTTCCTGTATTCCGCCAGCTCTGCCGCATCCCTGATCCCGCGAAGCACCGGCAATATCTCATGCAGAGCCTTCACTTTGCCTTCCAGCGTATCATAGGCCGTATGCTTCAGGACGTACTGCATCCGGTACTCCACAAGAGGAATCGCCTTTTGCACCAACGCTTCAAATGCCTTTGCCCCATGTTTTCTGATGTACTCATCGGGATCTTTTCCCTCGGGAATCACAATGACTCTGACTTCCACGCCAGCATCCCTTGCAACGGAAAATGCCCGAACCGTCGCCGCCTGCCCTGCTTCATCGCTGTCATAGCAAAAACAGACGCGCGACGTATAGCGCAGGAGCTTCCTGCAATGCTCTGCCGTGAAGGCTGTTCCCAGAGATGCCACGACATTCCTGACACCGGCGCCATACACAGAGATTGCGTCCATATAGCCTTCCACAACAATCGCATGCCCCGCCTGCTGTATCGCCCGGCCGGACTTGTCCAGTCCGAAAAGAAGCCTGCGCTTGTTGAACAATATGGTCTCCGGTGTATTCAAGTACTTCGGCGTGCCGTCATCCAGGACACGCCCCCCGAAGCCCACTACCCGTCCGCGCTCATCCGCAATGGGTATGATGACGCGATTGCGGAACCTGTCATAGATGTTCGACGAGTCCTTCCCTTGGGAGACAAGACCTGCTTCCAGCAAGAGTTCCATCGTCACACCACGCTTCAGGAAAGCCCTTGTCAGCTTGTCCCATGCGTCCGGCGCAAAGCCCATCTGAAATTCCTCAATGGTTTCCTGCGAGATGCCGCGGGACGCAAGATATGCCTTCCCTGCTTCCCCATAATGCGTCATCGTGAGACAGTTATGGAAGAAATCCCTTGCCATCGAATTGACCTTCCGAAGATCGGCAATCCTCCTGTCCCGCTCAATTTCCTGTGGCGACTTCTGACGCTGTGGCATGGGAATATGCAGTCGCTCCGCCTGGAGCTTGATGGCCTCAAAATACGAAATGTTCTCGATCAAAGAAAGAAACTTGAAGGAATCCCCCCCTGCATGGCAGCCGAAACAATAAAAGAAGCCCTTCGACGGTGCCACAGAAAACGAGGGGGTCTTTTCCTGGTGAAAGGGACAACACCCCCAATAGTTATTTCCTTTCTTCTTGAGCGGAACATAACGCGACACAACGGACAGGATATCCGACTGGGAACGCACACGCTCCACAAATTCATCCATCTCCCCATTCGCCATATCGATTCTCCTTGTCAATCCCCACACCTGCAAAGCGGGAAGACACCTTTGGACTATTCGCCATATCCTGCTGTTTTCCTGCCTTGCTTTTCAAAAAAAGACAACTTTTCTTTTGATCTCGCCTTATACCGGTTACGTCAAATATTCTCTGTTTCCATTCCTTCATTCCCTGCCATATATATTCCCTGCAAAAAGGAAAACTCCTTTCCTTTGGAACGGAAAATTTTGAGGAACTGCCTATTTCATCATGTAACGCCCCACAGGAGGAACGAAAATACGTTGGAACACCTGCACCGCAAAGCTGTCTGTAAGCCCTGCAACATAGTCTGTCACAGTCTGCCTTCGCCCCCACATGGCTTCCCTTTTGGCGAATTCTTCCGGCAGCTCGTCAAAATGCCCCATGAAATGCTCATGAAGCGCCCGCAGAACAAACACTGCCTGCTGGCGCTCATGCGCCAATGCTGCCGAACGATAGACTTGCTTGAACATGAAGTTGCGGAAGATATCCATCGTCTCACGCACGTCCTCTGTCATCAGGATATCCCCCTTCCCCATGGAT
This sequence comes from uncultured Veillonellaceae bacterium, assembly GCA_902773295.1. Classification (GTDB taxonomy): domain Bacteria; phylum Bacillota; class Negativicutes; order Selenomonadales; family Selenomonadaceae; genus UBA3796. The sequence continues at coordinate 20,825 of CACYDT010000109.1, forward strand.
GCCAGGATCATATCCGACACCATGCTCGTGATCATGCGGGAAGTCTCCGTGCCGAAATTCCGGATCACCCGGTCCTGCAGATCCTCCGGCCGCAAAAGCCCCGCCCGAAGACTGTCATCATAGTCATGGCAAAGGTAGGCAATCCGGTCTGCCGTGCGCACGATGCGCCCCTCCAGCGTCTTCGGCACATGCGGCCCCGTATGGTTCAATATGCCATCCTTCGTCTCAAAGGTAAGATTGAGCCCCCTGCCGCCCCGTTCCAAGTATTCCACCACACGCAGGCTTTGCTCGTTATGGGAGAAATGCCCGATAAGTTCTTCCATGGCCGCTTCCCCCGCATGCCCAAAAGGAGTATGCCCCACATCATGCCCCAAAGCAATGGCCTCTGCCAAATCTTCGTTCAGACGCAGGCCCCTCGCGATGGTGCGGGAAATCTGCGCCACTTCCAAGCTATGCGTCATGCGCGTCCGATAGTGGTCCCCGGCCACAATATAGACCTGTGTCTTGTGCTTCAGTCTCCGGAAAGATTTCGAATGAAGAATGCGATCCCGATCCCGCTGGAACTTCGTGCGGAACTCGCACTCCTCCATAGGAATGCGCCGCCGCGCCTCCCTGCTCTTCGCCGCCAGAGGAGACAATATCTCATATTCCAGCTCCTCCGATCGTTCCCTCACATTCTGCATGCTGCTCCCTCCTCCATTCCTGTATTTACTTCGACAAAGGCAGAAGTTTTCCCTCCCCGGAACCGCTTTTTCCTATAAATCTTCCCTATGGTTCAAATCACTTGCGTTTATTATACGTTCAAAACATCAAACTGCCGCATAATCCATTGACAACTCTGACCAAAGTACCTATAATGATAGCAGTGATGCGGTTCCGTACCGTATCGAGGCCTTCGGTATACGTAGCCCGTCAATAGGCTGGGCTTATGATATTATAACTCAGAGGAGAGTGTTTTATTATGGCAAAACCTGTAAAAATCATGGAAACCGTACTCCGTGACGGCCATCAGTCCTTGCTTGCAACGCGCATGCGCATCGAGGACATGCTGCCGCAGCTGGAGGCCCTTGACAAGATCGGCTACAAAGCCCTCGAGGCATGGGGCGGCGCTACGTTTGATAGCTGCCTGCGTTTCCTGGACGAGGATCCCTGGGAGCGTCTCGACACCTTGAAGAAGAATCTCAAGACTCCGATCCAGATGTTGCTCCGTGGTCAGAACCTCCTCGGCTATAACCACTACTCCAACGATGTTGTGCAGAAATTCGTGCAGAAGGCTTCCGCTCATGGTATCGGCGTATTCCGTATCTTCGATGCCCTCAACGATGTGCGCAACCTGAAAGTCGCCATCGAGACCGCCCTCGCCTGCCCGGAGAAGCCGGAAGTCCAAGGCTGCCTGGTCTATACCCTGAGCCCTGTTCACACGAACGATACGTTTGTGGAACTCGCCAAGGAACTCAAGAAGATGGGCTGCCATTCCGTCTGCATCAAGGATATGTCCGGTCTTCTCGCGCCTTATGTGGCTGAGGATCTCGTAAAGAAGCTCAAAGCAGGTCTTGGAGAGGATTTCCCTGTGGAGCTTCACACCCATTGCACTTCCGGCTTCGGTCATGCAACGTATTTGAAGGCTGTCGAGGCAGGCGTCGATATCATCGACTGCGCGCTGGCTCCGTTCTCCAGCGACACTTCCCAGCCCTGCACCGAGACCATGGTCCGCGCACTCGCCGGAACCGAGCGCGACACGAAGCTCGATTACCATGCCATGACCCCGATCTCCAAGCACTTCCTCGGTGTCAAGGCTCGTATCATCAAGGAATTCGGCCTCAAGGGCTACTTCGATATCAACCCGAACGTTCTGGACTTCCAGATTCCGGGCGGCATGCTCTCCAACCTCGCCAACCAGCTCAAGGAAGCCGGCATGGAAGACAAGTACCAGGATCTCCTGGACGAGATGCCGCGTGTCCGCAAGGATGCCGGATATCCGCCCCTTGTCACTCCTTCCAGCCAGATCGTCGGCACCATGGCTACCTTCAACGTCATGTCCGGCCAGCGCTACAAGATGGTTCCGAACGAGTTCAAGGATCTGGTACGCGGCAAGTTCGGCCGTACCACGGTTCCCGTGGAGAAGGACTTCATCACCAAGACCCTCGGCATCCCCGAAAGCGAGATTATCGAGGATTGCTCCATTGAAGACGCAAAGGGCGAGACTTTCGATCAGTTCAAGGCAGAACTCGTTGGCAAAGGCTACCTGAACCCCTCCGACGAGGATGTCCTGTCCTACGCTCTCTTCCCGCAGGTTGCAGAGGAGTTCTTCAAGAAGCACTACACTCCGATGACGGCTTACATGAAGAAGTAAAAAAAGTATCATAAAAGAAATGCCCCGTCCGGCAAGGACGGGGCATTTTTCACGCAAAGAACCATGTTTCATGTTCCAAAGAAGACAGAACCGCCAATGAATTCCCTCAGGATGGAATTGTTCGGAACGATGGAAAGATCCGGCAATTCCCGGAAATACTGGCAGAAATCCAAAAGGCTCCGCGCTTTCGTGTACTCCGGAACATCCGAGGTCACTTCTTCGAGCATGGGGCGCGCAAAATGCTGCAGAACTGCAAGCTCATAGATGAGAGCGGAGTTGAACATGACATCCGCCTCTTCCTGGAAGGGGAAGATATATTTTTCTTCACCCGCCCGCACATCCGGCCACATCTTCAACGTCCTGAGCGCCCCGGAGCTGCGGAACAGGCAGTCCCTCACAAGCCTCCGCAGGAGGCGGGCCTCCGTTGTCGGTATGCGGTTGTGGGCATCGATATTGAGCTGTGTCAGTGCGCTCACGTAAATCTTGAACTTGTTTCCCCGTGACACTGACGAGGAAAGCCGTTCGTTCAGGCCATGGATGCCCTCCACAATGATGGGCTGGTCATCCTCCAGAGAAACCGGCTCCTGCCCATCCCATTCCCGTTCTCCCGTATGGAAATTATAGCGAGGCATGATGACTGTTTTCCCTGCCATGAGATCCAGGATATGCTCGTTGAACAGCTTGACATCCACGGCTTCCAGACACTCATAATCATAGGTTCCCGTCTCGGTCAGAGGAGTGTCCTCCCGATTGCAGAAATAATTGTCCAGAGAGATAGGGAGAGGTTTCAGCCCCGTCACCTGAAGCTGGACGGAAAGCCTCTGGGCAAAGGAAGTCTTTCCGGAAGACGAGGGACCTGCAATCAGGATGAGCCTCAGATCCTTCCTCCTGCCCGCAATATGATCGGCAATCTCAGCGATGCGCTTTTCCTGCAATGCCTCGGACACGCGGACAATCTCCCCAATGCGGCCATCCTTGACCGCCCGGTTGAGATCCGTTACATAATTGCAGTCCAAGACTCCTGCCCACCGCTTTGCCTCGGCAAGGATACCGGAAAGCTTCGGCTGGGATATCGGCATGGGAACCACGCCCCGGGACTGCATATCCGGCGTGCGCAGCAATACTCCTGCCTCAAACCTCTTGACGGAGAAACTTCCCAGTTTCCCCGTGGATCCCATCATCGCGCCGTAAAAATAATCGCAATACCCTGCACAGCGGTAAATGCTGACATGTTTCTTGTCCAGACCGGAAATGAGCTCCACCTTCTCATGAAGCTTCATGGACCGGAAAAGCTTCAGGGCTTCCTCTTTTGCCCGCACTTCCTTGACAATGGGATAATTTTCTGCCACCATGCGGCGCATCGCGGCCTCAATCTCCTGAACCGCCGCATCATCCAGAACCTGCCCCGGTATCTGGATCTCGCAATAGAGCCCCCGATTTGCGCGGAACCTGACAATCACCTCCGCTGCCGGGTTCAGGCGATGCACCGCCGCAATGAGCAGGAGCTGCACCGAGCGCCGGTAAATGCGCCAGCCCTCCTCGCTGTTGAGTTCGACAAACTCCAGAGTCCTGGCATCCCCCACCGGCGTCTGGAGGTCGCGGACCGTGTTGTCCAGCTTCACTGCCACAATCTCGCTCCCGTATTCTTCCTGGTACTCCTCTGCAATGTCCTTCGGCAGGACATCCGGCGCAAAATGGCGCTCCTTGCGTATCGTAACAAACATAGAACTTTCCTCACTCAAAAATCATCAAAACCGCTTGGTAAGCCAGCGCCCCCATCGCGGCAGTACAAGGGATTGTCATCACCCACGCAAGAACCATCTGCTGAGCAACTCCCCATCGCACGGCATTCACGCGCTTTGCCGTTCCCACCCCCATAATGGAGCCGGAAACCACATGGGTCGTGCTCACAGGAAGGTGCAGGATGGTCGCCGAGAAGATGACAATGGAGGAATTGAGATCTGCCGCAAAGCCGCTGATAGGCTCCAGTTTGAAGATCTTTCCGCCAATCGTCTTGATGATGCGCCATCCCCCAATGGCCGTCCCGCAGGCCATGGCCGTGGCGGCCAGCAGCTTGACATAGGTAGGCACCTCAAAGACATCGATGTATCCCCCCGAAAGCAGGGCAAGAGTGATGATGCCCATGGACTTCTGCGCATCGTTCGAGCCATGGGAAAAAGCCATGGCTGCCGCAGACAGGATCTGCATCTTGCGGAACTTGTCATTCACCGTGGACGGACTGAAATTGCCAAAAAAACGGTACAGGAGCAGCATGACAATGCATCCCGTGCAGATAGCGAAGATGGGCGATGCCACCAGGGCAATGACAATCTTCCCGATGCCCCAGAGATTCAGCCCGTCCACCCCCACGGACACCAGGACTGCCCCGATAACGCCTCCCACGAGGGCATGGGAGGAACTGGAAGGCACTGCAAGCCACCATGTGAGGATATTCCAGATCACCGCCCCCGTCAGGGCTGCAATCAGGATAGCTTCATCCACATGCTGGGCAGACTTCACGATGTCTCCACCGATGGTCTTGGCAACGCCTGTGCTGTACATGGCCCCGGCAAAGTTCAGGACCGCAGCCATGATAATCGCATGGCTGGGATGGATCGCCCGCGTGGAGACCGATGTGGCGATGGCATTGGCCGTGTCATGAAAGCCGTTGATGAAATCAAATACCAGTGCCAAAACAATGACTGTAAAAATCAAATATTGGAGTTCATGCATATTTCATTACCACGCCCCGGATCATATCGGAAATTTTCTCGCAATGGTCCAAGGTATCCTCCAGGTTCTCGAGAATATCCTTCCATTTGATCAGTTCAATGGGATCTGTCGCCTGCTCGAACAGATTGGCCACTTCATGCCGGTAGATCCTGTCGCCCTCGCTTTCCAGATTCTCGATCTTGTGCGTTGCTTCCAGGATCTGCACCTGGTTCTTCTTGATGTTCTTGAGCAGGGAAAATGCCTTGATGATCTCCTCCGTGGACTCGATGATGAGCTTCGTCAGGCTCACCGCCCCTTCCAGGGCTTCCCCTGTCCGGTACATGACAACACGCTGCAGCGTGCCCTGCAAGTTGTCCACACCATCATCCAGCCCATTCGCCAGGGCATAGATATCCTCGCGGTCAATCGGCGTAATGAACGTCATGTTCAGCTTGTCAATGATCCTGTCATTCACCTCGTCCGCCTGATGCTCCAAATTGATGATATCCTTGACCTTTTCTCCCGCCTTGCTGTAATCGAGCATAACCTCGTCCATCATGAGCGCTCCCTGATAGAAATAGCGCGCGCTCTCAACAAACAGGTCAAAGAACTCATTGTCCTTATTCGTAAAATTAAACATATGTTCCTCCTCGCAACCTGCAGCTTCCATGGATTCCTATAGCGAGGACAAGGAGGATATCCCAAAAAGAACATCCTCCTCCTGCCATCTCAGCCTTCCACAGCCTTCCATGCCTTGAGCACTTTCCGGGCCAGTCCTTTCATCTTCGCCGAGGAAACGGAGCAGGCAGCAATCCTTACCCCCAGTTTCAAGGGAACAGCGAAAACGAGGTCATCGTGCAGCTTGTCGCACACTGCCGCAGGATCCGCCGCCGGGACGGAGAGGAAGAAGCCGCCCTTGTAGGGCAGAGCATCCAGCCCGCATGCAGAAGCTTCCTGCATGAAGATATCTCCCCTTGCCTGGATCATCTTGTAGAAATCCTCCCGTTCCTTCTCGAACTGCGCAAGGGCGGCCTTGTCCTGCTGGATGCGGGTCAGGAGCGTCATCGCGCCGCGATTGATGTTCGACCAAGTGGCGCGGCTCGTGTACTTGCTGATCTCCGTGAACTCGGAAATGACATCCTTGCTGGAGGACACGGCAATCAATGCTCCCGTCCTCTGCCCGTAGAAGGTATAGCCTTTCGACATGCTGAAAGCGAACATAACGAGAACGTTTTCGGGAAGGTTGCCGAACTTCTTCATGAAACGGCGTGTTTCCTGCTTCTCCCCTGCATAATCGATATAGGCGATATCCACGAGAAGGCTGATTTTCTTTCCCTTGGCTGCATATCCCTTGCACACATCGAGCACCTTGTCCCAGTCCTCCTCCGTCAGGCTGAATCCCGTGGGATTGTGAGCAGGGCTGTTGATGATGACGAGCAGGGAATCCTGGGTTTTCAGTATCTCTGACACCTTGCCGGTGAAATCCTCCGCATGGAACTTCTGTTGTTCGTCAAAGAGCTTGAAATTCGTAAGTTCACAGGCATTTTCCCGGCAAATGACCCCATAAGTTCCCCAGAACCAGTCCGAGGTCAGAACCTTGCTGCCCTTCTCCGCATAATTGGCAACCGCATGGTGTATGGCGCCCGTTCCTCCCGCTGTGGCAATCGCTGCCGTATACCCCTCCGGCCTTTGATCCGCAAACGTCAGGTCCACGACGGCTTCCAGATAGTCCGGCAGTCCGGCAATCGGCGCATAGGCAATGAGATCCTCCATCGGCAGGGAACGATAGACCCGCTCCATCGTCGGAAGGCAGGCGAGCTTCCCTTCCTCGTCCATCATGACCCCCATCGTAGCATTCGTCACCTTGTCCGCCCCATATTTGCCCGTAGCTTCCCTGCAGGCAGCGGCTGCGCCAAAAATCGCATCCTTCAGTCTTTTATCCGCTGCGTGGCTCGCAGCCATGCTCATTGTCATAAATACCGTTCCCCTTTCTCTGGCACCCCATCTCTTGCATGGGGCAATCTTGCATTACCAAGATATAGTATTCTCTGCCGCCTCGCAGATTCCTGCCATAACCTCAAAAAAGAAAAACCCCGTACATGGAATTCCGAAGAATCCATGTACGGGGAAAGAATCATTCACCCAGAATGACAATCTTGCATTTTCTCGAACGCGCCCGTGTCCGGTCGAAATCCACGAAGTAAATATAACCCGTAGTTCCAACACCGAGCTTTCCATTGTCGATCTCAAAGGTCTCGCTGGACCCGAGAATCGTGGCCTTCAAATGGGCATCGCAGTTCAGGAGAGCCGTGCGGTCGCCGCCGGGAAGGTATGCCTCCGCATCCGGCCAGGAGGCCACCGCCTTGTAATGCTCCTCGCCCGGATAACGGTACTGCCCTTCTGCGACATTGTCAGGAATGATCTTCTTGAGTACGTCATTGAGATCCAATTGCAGGAACTCCGTGCCCTTCTCGTCCACATCATGGACGAATTCCTCAAAGAATACCGCGCAGGTCGTATGGGGGGATATCACAGTGCAAATCCCGTTCTTCACACCGCTCTTGGCAATCGCCGCCTTTACCTCTTCCGTGATGTTCAGGAACGTGGGTTCCCCGCCCTTGGATTTCAATGCAATGGTTTCCTTGTATACCGTCATTTCTGCTGCCTCCGTTCAGATTTCCTCTCCTTGTATGCCCTCGCAATGGCCTCTGCCATCTCATGCACCCGCAGGGCCGGATCCGGTGCCTTCAGGATGCCGCTCGTCGCCCCCGTGCCGTCTGCCCCAAGCTTCACCACCCGGTAGCAGTCCTCCGCCGTCGTCACACCGGACGCGATCATGACAGCAATCTCCGGATTGACCTTGCGTATCTGCCCGCAAGCTTCCAGAACATAAGAATCATCGGCTGTCTGTCCCGTCCCTATGAGATCCGTCGGCTCACAGAGGAGAATATCCGGCCCGAGTTCCGCAATCGCCAGTCCTTCCGCAACAGAATCCGCACAGACAATGGTCTTGATACCAAGCTCCCTGGCACGCTGCATCGTCTTGCAAAGCTCCGCCACCGTCATGGAATTCTCTGCATGGTTCAGGAACACAGCCTCTGCCCCTGCTTCTTTCAAGGATTCCGGAAGGATATGCCCCATGCCCCTCCCCGGGCGAAGAGACTCCATATGCTGTGCTGTTACGACGATTTCCTCCGTATTCTCCCTGATGAGGCGGATATCGGCAAACGGGCACGTAAAGAAAACCGTCAATCCATACTTCTTTGCCGCTTCATCTGCCGCCTTGGCCAAGGCAAGGGATTTTTCTCCGTAAAGATAGGATTTCGGATTTACGACCAAAAATGGTGTCAAACTGTATTTCATGGTTGTTGCCCCCTTTATATTACCTTTGGTATCAATATATTACCACTAAACCATTTCTTTTTCAAGTGTTTTTGTTTTAGCAAATGTAAAAATGATATCCGTAGTTTCGCAAATGCATAGGATTTTCTTGCCCATTGGTCATAAATCCATTACAATGAAGAAAATGGTTAGAATGGGAGAATTTCAAAATGGACCAGAAACACGACCGCTTTCTTCATGCACAGGTGCAGGAAAAACTGCAAAAGAAATTCGACGCCATGCCTTACATGTCCCCCCTTCCGAGCGAGCGGGAACTCTGCGAGGAATACGGTGTCAGCCGCCCCACCATCCGCAAGGCCCTCGCCGATATGGAGCAGGCAGGGCTCGTATCGCGCATCCAGGGGCGCGGTTCCTTCTATATCGGCAACAAGATCGCCATCGACTACTCCAGCCCGCGGAAAAACGGTCTCGGCCTGTCCCATACCCTGATCTCCGCAGGAAAGGTCACTCACAGCCACGTCCTGCAGCAAGTCATCGAGGTAGCGGACGAAAAGCTCTCCGGGCGCCTGAACCTCTCCTCCGGGGAACTCGTGTTCCACTTGCAGCGCCTGCGCTATATCGACGATGACCTCTACTCCCTTGCCAACGACTACATACCACTGGCTCTTTGCCCGAGCCTCATCGACATCGACTTCTCAAAAGCTTCCCTGGTGGACGCACTGGAAGAACACGGCATCCATCCCTGGCGTGAGGACAAGCTCATAGAGTGCCTGCGCTCCGACCAGAAAACAGCCACTTACCTCCGCCTCAAAAAAGGCGCTCCCATCTCCGTCACCCGCATCACCACCTATGACCGGGACGGACGCATCATACAGTATGCCACCTCCAAATCCGATGCCTACAAAAGCCGGTTCCGCGTAACCTCCACCATCGGATAAGGCCGGGCTTGGAAAAATCCCTCTTGACATATTACAAGTGGTAATATATCATAAAGATATAAAAACCACTTGTAAGGAGAGATATTCATGCTGACAAGAACGAAGGAAATTCTTACAGATGCCAAGAAGAACAAATACGGCATTGTTGCTCCGGATTTCTGGGATTTGAACTCCGCCCGCGATTACGTGCAAATCGCCGAGGAACTCAATGCGCCCATCCTCCTTTCCTTTGCCCAGGCCCACAAGCACCTCATTTCCCTGGAAGAGGCCGCTGCCGTAGGCAAGCTCATGGCAGAGAGCGTAAAAGCCCCGATTGCCCTCCACCTGGATCACGGGGAAGATTTCGACTATATCAAAAGAGCCATCGACCTCGGCTTCAATTCCGTCATGATTGACGCCTCTATGCATGAATTCAGCGAAAACGTCCGCCTCACGAAAGAAGTCGTGGACTACGCCCATGCCAGGAATGTGGACGTGGAGGCGGAAATCGGCCATGTGGGAGGAACGACGGAGAGCCCCACGGAAATGGAATCCGTTGCCAATGTCTACACCACAGTCGAAGAAGCCACGGCCTTCATCGAGCAGACCGGCGCCGATTCCCTGGCCGTATCCATCGGCACTTCCCATGGCGTCTACAAGAACAACAAGAACCCCGAACTGAACTTCCAGCGGCTCAAAGAACTGGCCGCCCAGGTTCCCGTGCCCCTCGTCCTCCATGGAGGGTCAGGGACGGGAGACGACAACCTCCGGCGCTGCGTCAGGGAAGGGATCACCAAGGTCAATGTCTTCACGGAGTTCACCACTGCCGCCCTCGCGCATGCCGCAAAAGCTGTCCGCGAGGAACAGCTCAAGAGCTATATGCGCATCCAGCAGGCCGCTGATGAAGGCATCAAAAGCATCATCTCCCATTACATCCATCTGCTGACAATATAAAGCAAGCCGCCCCTTCCATCGCCATCGGTGGAAGGGGCGGCCATGTTTCAGGCGGCAACCACTTTTCCATTGACATTCCATCCCGGTTTGGTATACTACTTTCTAGCATAATAAACTATAGTGGGGTAAACTGTACCAAAACCCCCGGCAATTCCAAAGACTTATGAGGGGGCGCAAATCATGGACCAGCCACGGATCGGGCACATCAACTTTCTCAATGTCCTGCCTCTTACTTACAGCTATGCTCATGGATACGGCGAGGGGCTTGCGCTCACGCAGGCTGTTCCCGCAGAACTGAACCGCCGGATCCGTGAACGGAGCCTCGATGTGAGCGCCGTATCTTCTATCGTATATGCGCGAAATTCAGAAGATCTCCTGCTCCTGCCGGACATCTGCATCCGTTCCGATGCGGATGTAGAGAGCATCGTGCTGGTTTCCCGCAAGCCTGCCGGAGAACTTGGAAACGACAGGGTCATTCTCACGGCGAAATCCGAAACCTCCCACTGTCTGTTGAAAATCATCCTCCACACGGCCTATGATGTCATGCCGGAATACGAAATCCGCGCCATCGGCCTGAAGGATTTCCTGCCGGAGGACGCGGCAGCCTCCCTGCTCATTGGCGACGATGCCCTTTATCTCTACCATCACCGGCAGCCGGATCTCTTCTACTATGATCTTGGAAAAGAATGGAACGAAATGACGGGGCATTCCATGGTGTATGCTGTCTGGGCAGTACAGAAAAGCTTCGCCGCAAGTTGCCCGGAACTTCTTCGCCTCGCCCATGGACGGATTGTCGGCGGCATGCGGGAAGGCCTTCTAAGAAAACAAGAGGCCATCCGTTCCGTCCTCGCAGAAAAGAATCTTTCCTACGAAATCCTCGACCATTATCTTGGGAACATCATCCGCTGGGATTTCACCGAAAAACATCTGGAATCCCTGCGCCTCTTTTACCGTCTCGCCCACGAGCAAGGACTTGTCCGGGAGGTTCCGGACCTCCGGATGGCAAGGGCATAGGAACTATCCTTTCTCGGACTCCTCCTGGTATACGTCTTTCAGCAGGGTTTCCTTGCGCAGGGACAGGCAATTGCAGTTTCTCTTGCCGGCATCCACTCGGCGGATGGTATCCAGGAGGATTTCCCCGATCATGGGCGCGTCATCATAGAAAATGTCCCGCATGGTATCATGGGACCAGACGCGCTCCAGCCCTTCCCCGTAGTTCACCACGAAGTACAGCCCCGCATAGCAGGCGCCGATTTCCCGTGCCAGATAGACCTCGGGCGCGATGCTCTGCCCCACGATATCGGCATGGCCTTTGAGCATGGCGATTTCTGCGGGGCTTTCAAAATGCCGCCCATCGGTGACCGCATAGATGCCCCGGTCGAAGATGCGTCCGTCGAACCTCTGGCGGACGGCATAAATGAGAGCCTGCCGAAGCTCCGGGCAGAGCGCCTCCCGCATGATAAGGAGGTACCTCCCGTCCAGCATGACATCCTTGCGGTTCGAAAGGTCGAGGTAATCATCCGGCACCATGAAGTCCCGGGGATCCAATAGGTGGTTCACGGTTCCGACACCGCCCTCCGAAAGGATGCGCTTCACCCCTGCCTCCCGGAAGACCCAGAACACCTGGCGGGAGGCATCCGCCCTTGTCACGCCGCTGCGCCATCCGTGCATGCGGCAGGCAAGCACTCGTTTTTCTCCCACGGAAAACAGGCGGAACGCCGGACTTTTTCCATAGGGAGTATCGAAAAACAAGTTATCCTCAAGAATGGTTACATCGGAATCCGGCAGACACGCGGGAAAATCGCCGGAAAGCGTGCCGGAACCTCCGACAATGGCATAGGGAACCTTTGGAATCTCATGGTTCATGGAATCGTCTCCTTTTTCGTATGGTCAAATAACATTATGATTATAGCATAGAATGTCGTATGGGGGGAAAATCTTGCTTTGCACAAAGGAATATGAGGAAATCGAACAGAAAGTGATGCGAGGAGAGCGGCTGACGCGGGAAGACGGCCTCCGTCTCTTCGCCTGCCCCGATCTTGCATGGATTGGCGCCATGGCGGATTACGTCCGCAAAAAGAAATGCGGGGATATCGTCTACTACAATGTGAACTGCCATGTGAACCTTACGAATATCTGCCTGTCCCGCTGCAAGTTCTGCGCCTTCGGGCGCGACGAGGGAAGCCCGGGTGCCTATGCCATGAGCAAGGAGGATGCCATCGAACTCGTGCGGGACGCCATGCGTGACCCGCATCTGGCAGGACTTCACGTGGTCAGCGGACTGCATCCGACTTGGAGCTTCGAACATTACCTGGACATCCTGCAGACACTGCATGAAAAATTCCCTTCTCTCTACCTCAAAGGCTTTACCGGTGTGGAGATCACTCACTTTTCCCGGATTTCCGGCCTGTCTGTCCGCGAAGTGCTTCTGCGCCTGAAAGATGCAGGGCTTCAGGCCATTGCGGGAGGCGGTGCGGAAATCCTTTCGGACCGCATCCGCCGGGAACTCTGCCCAAAGAAAGCAACGGCGGACGAGTGGCTGGAAGTGGCACGCACGGCCCATGGTCTTGGTATCAAGACCAATGCCAGTATGCTCTACGGGCATATCGAGACCATGGAAGAACGCGTAGACCACCTGCTGAAGCTGCGTTCCCTGCAAGACGAGACAGGAGGCTTCCAGACCTTCATCTGTTTCCCCTTTCTGCCGAAAAACACGGAACTGGGCAAAACCATCTCCCAGACAAGCATGTGGGACGACCTGCGGACCATGGCGATTTCCCGCCTTCTGCTGGACAACTTCCAAAACATCAAAGCCTATTGGGTGATGCTGACGGTTCCGGTAGCGCAGGTGGCCTTGGGATTCGGCGCCAACGATATCGACGGCACCATCCACAAGGAAACCATCCTTCACGATGCGGGAGCCACAAGTCCCCTTGCGCTCCAAGAAGACACCATCATCCGCATCATCCGGGAAGCAGGGCGCATCCCCGCCGCCAGTGACTGCAATTTCAATATCCTGCCGACAGATTGAGGTGTTTCGATGACCATGAGCATATTGGAGGCCGCCCATCAGAAAGCGGCAGCGGGCGAGCGCCTTTCCATCGAGGAAGGCATGGCCCTTTATGAGGAAAATGATCTGCTGTCCCTGGCAGAATGGGCCAGGGCAGCCAAGGAAAGGAAAAGCGGCCGGAAAGTCTTCTACACCGCCAACTACCATATCAATCTGACCAATATCTGCCGGTCGAACTGTCCCCTCTGCGCCTTCCAATGTGAGGAAGGAGATGCGCGGGGATTCCTTCTTGGTACGGAAGAAATCGGAAAGGAACTCGCATCGGCGCGCCGGGTGAGGAACCTTTCGGAAATCCACATCGTGAGCGCTCTGCACCCCTCGCAGCCCTTTTCTTATTATGCGGGCATCGTTCAAAGGATCCGCAGGGAATTTCCCAACGTGGAGATCAACGCCTTCACTCCCGTGGAAATCGTGCATTTTTCCAAAATCAGCGGGAAAAGCGTCACGGAAGTTCTGGAAATCCTGAAAGATGCCGGACTTTCCTCCCTTCCGGGGGGCGGCGCAGAAATCCTTGAGGATCGCGTCAGGGAAATCATCTGCCCCAAAAAGGCAAGCGCGGAGGAATGGCTGGATGCCATGCGCCAGGCCCACAAACTCGGCATCCATGCCAATGCTTCCATGATGTACGGCCACGTGGAAACCGTGGAGGAACGGTTCCGACATCTGGCAAAGCTGCGGGAGCTCCAGGACGAGACCGGAGGATTCCGCGCCTTCCTGCTCTTCCCCTTCCACCCGGAAAACACAAAACTGGGGCAGGAGCAGGAAATCCGCAAGGCAGGCTCCTGGGAGAACCTCAAGATGCTCGCCCTCTCCCGCCTCATGCTGGACAATTTCGATCATTTCAAGGCGTTCTGGGTTATGCTGACCCTGCCTGTCGCCCAGCTTGCCTTGGGATTTGGCGCGGACGATCTCGACGGAACCATCGGCGAGGAAAAAATCATCCATGCAGCCGGGGCAAGGACAAGCACGGGCATCACCCGCGAGAAACTGGATGCCATCATCCGGGAAACAGGATACGATCCGGTAGAGCGGGATGCGGATTACCGGGCAATCAGCACAGGAGGCACAGCGTGATGCGTATCGGGGAAAAAGAAGCAACAGAAATGCTGGCCCATGGGAACCCCATGGAACTCGGCAAGATGGCAGACGCCATCCGGCGGGAACGTTTCGGAAACACCGTGACCTTCATCGTGGACCGCAATATCAACTACACCAATATCTGCCAGAACGAATGCCGCTTCTGCGCCTTTTTCCGCAGGAAGGAGCACAAGGATGCCTATCTTCTGGACTACGATACCATACTCGGAAAAGTGAAGGAAACCGTAGAGGCAGGCGGCACTCAGGTCATGATCCAGGGAGGGCTGCACCCGGATCTGGGGCTTCCCTTTTATGAGGAAATGCTCCGGCGCATCAAGAGCCGCTTCGACATTACCATCCATTCCTTCACGGCAACGGAAATCCAGCATTTCGCAAGACAGGAAGGCATCTCCATTCTGGACACCCTGAAACGCCTGCAGGCGGCAGGGCTGGACAGCCTGCCGGGAGGCGGCGCTGAGATTCTCTCCGACCGCGTGCGCCAAAAAGTCAGCCCGAAAAAAATCATGACGGAAGACTGGCTGCATGTCATGGAGTGCGCCCATTCCATCGGCATGGAGAGCACGGCGACCATGGTCATCGGCCTTGGAGAAACCATGGAGGAACGCATCGGCCACATGGAAAAAATCCGCCGCCTGCAGGACAGAACCGGCGGGTTCCGCGCCTTCATCACCTGGACCTTCCAGCCGGGGAACACCGAACTGGGAGGCGAAAAGGCCAGCGCCTGGGACTACATGAAGACCCTTGCCATGACACGGATCTACATGGACAACATCGCCCACATCCAAGGCTCCTGGCTCACCCAGGGGGAACACATCGGCCAGCTCACCCTGGGCTTTGGCGGCGACGACCTGGGCAGCATCATGCTGGAGGAAAATGTCGTCCGCGCCGCAGGAACAGGATACGAGATGTCCATCCGGAAGATGGTGCAGATGATCCAGGGAGCAGGCCGGGAAGCCGCCCAGAGAGACACAGAGTACAGGATCTTGAAGAGGTTTCCAAGAAATTGAAGAAAAAAGGGGAATATGTATGAATTTGCCGCAATTCCTGAGTCAAGTAGACTCCATCACCAAACAGCTTTCCAAGGAAGATCTGGAGGGATTCATCCATAGGAATGCCCGCATGGTGCCGGAGCACCTACGTGAAGCCTACCTCTCCGGATTGAAAGGACTCGCCGGGGAAGAACTTGGCAACCCATCGACAAAAGACAGCTCTCCCAAAGAGAATGAGAACCTGCAAGAGACACTGGAGCAGGTTCTTCATGCCCTGGAGCAAATTGACGACGGGGAGGTTTCCCTAGAAAGCACCTACAATGAGGAATATGACGACTGGTACAATAACAGCACGGAAGAGTTTCTCTTCGAGGATCCCCAAAACGTGCTCCCCATCATCCAGCTTGGCTGCGACCTGGTGCACAGATGCATGGACAGCGAGCTTTACCGGGAGGCTTACCGGCTGGCGGATGCCCTTTTGGCGATGAAAATTCACGTCACGGGCGATTACGAGGACTGTTTGGATGACGATATGGATCTGCATTCTTTGGATTCCTATGAGTTGATCCAGATCGACACCCAAACATGGCTGCGCGAAGCGCTTCTGGCGGCATATCTTGCCCATCCCATGGAACAACGGCCCGAAATCTTGTACCGCATGGTCATGCAGGCCGAATCTCCAAGGGAATTATTCCTGGCACCTCTGATAGAAAACTACGGTGCCTTACTGACAGAATTGGAGAACTTCCTTCCCCTATGGCTCCATTATCTGGGACAGCAAGAGAGCGCCGAGGCAGAATACCTTCTGGCGGAAGCGGTTCGCCTGATTCCTTCGAACCAGGTTCTGGAAGCTGCAAGAACGTTCTCGCAGCATCATCCCATCCTCTACGAGAAACTTCTGGAAGAAAAAAACGGGGATCTGTCCGAGAAGGAACGTTATGCCCTTGGGCAGGAAGCCATGGAGGCCATTTCTCCATGCTACAGAATCCGAGGCCGGATTGCTCTCCTGACTGCAGAATGTGCCCTGCAGATGGGACAGAAGGAAGATGCCGTGCGCTGCTGGCTGGAAGCTTTCCGATCCGACACCACCCCACTGAATTATTTCCGTCTTGCTGTTGAAAGCGAGGACTTTTCCGGGCAGCAGGAAGAAATGCGGCAAATGGTACAAACCTTTGGCGATGTGGCAGAAAAACATGCTTACGACTACGAAACATCCTATGGAGAGCTTGCAAAGAACTCCGTTGGGATGAACGACTACTATCTCATGCTGTTTTTGGACGGGCAATTCGAGGAAGTGCTGAGAAGAGCAATGAACGCCAAGGAACCCCTGGGCTGGTCTTCCACCTTCATGAAGCAGGGCCTTGCATGCTTCCTGCTCTATCTTTTCCGGGCAGATACCTTGGAAGCAGGGTGCCTGAGAATGTGCAACAGCGCACGGGAAAAACTTCGTTTTTCAACGGCAACCTACGAAAAGGGATTGCTTCCCATCCCGGAGCAGGACGACAACGTCCTCTTCTGGGAATGTTTCCGCAAGTGGAGGGAAAAGATCTCCATGCCGGAGAATATCCAGAGGCAAGTGCTCTCCCAATTGGAGCAATGGATCCGCATGCGGACAGAGGGCATCGTAGGGGGACAGCGCCGCAATTACTACGGGGAATGCGCCGCCTATATCGCTGCGCTGGGCGAGGTAAAGGAATCACGCGGGGAGCCAGGGGCAAAAAGCGCCGTTTTTGCGGAATACTGCGAACTCTACCCGCGCCACAGCGCCTTCCACAAAGAACTGCGGGCATTTGGCATGATTGAGGGGAAAGGAAGGAAAGGATAACCAAATAAGTGCAGGAAGGCTCTCGGTTCCACGAACCGAGAGCCTTCCTGCTATCTCTTTCGACCACGTCCGGCCATGAACGGAATCCTTGCATGATCTCATCGAAAAACACAGGCCGCCGGAAATTCCCGGCGGCCTGTGTTACACCCATCAATCCTTGAATACATCCCAAATATCCACGGTGATGCCAAGGGAATCCATCATGACAAGATGAGGGAATTTGTCTTTTTCCTCGGCTGGCATCCTGTTCCATTCCTCTTTCGGAAATTCCTGATAAATGTCCTCAAGCTCATAACCATCTCTGAGCCTGTAAACCTCCACGGACTTGTTCCGCGGGTCGACAATCCAATATTCCTTGACACCGATCCTCTCATACAGGGATTTTTTTATCGTGCGGTCTTTTTTGTGAGTGCTTGGGGAGAGGATTTCTGCAACAAACACGGGAATTCCCCTGATTGCTCCTCTTTCTGTCACGTTCAAAGGTGTTTCAAAAACAGCTACATCCGGGAATATTTCTGTTTCGTCATCCGGCAAAACACAAACATCCTGCACCAATCTGTAATTCTCCCTATTCAGAAGAGGTTTGATGATATCAGACAAGTTGTTGCTTGCTGTGTAATGAAAATAATTTGTCGGTGACATGGTATATTCTACCCCTCCAATGAACTCCGGTGGTATGTATTCCAACAGAGCCTCCATGCTCCCCCTCCTCGTCCTCATATCCA
>CACYDT010000110.1 GCA_902773295.1 uncultured Veillonellaceae bacterium
AGCATTGTAAACGGGTTAATGCTCTGAAAACGAGGCTTTTGTGGAGTTTTACCAAGATATATTGGTTTAAATGTGCTTAGATAAACATTTCTGGACATATTTGACCATATTTTTAGAAGGAGTGAATAGGTTATGGCGGATTGCATTTTCTGCAAAATCGCGGGGAAGGAGATTCCCTCCCAAGCGGTATACGAAGATGAGCAGGTGATTGCCTTCAAGGATCTGGAGCCGCAGGCTCCGGTGCATGTCCTCGTAATCCCGAAAAAGCATGTGGAAAGCGTATTGGCGCTTTCAGGGGAAGACAAGGAACTCATGGGGCATATTCTCTGCGAGGTTGTGCCCAAGCTGGCAAAAGATTTGGAAGTGGATGCCAATGGATTCCGCTTGGTTGTCAATACGGGAAAGGATGGCAACCAGACCGTGAAGCATCTGCATTTCCACCTTCTGGGCGGGCGTTCCATGCAGTGGCCCCCGGGCTGAGGGAGGAAGATGATGATGCAGCAATCGGTTCTTTGGGAGCTGGAGGGAGATCTTCTGCAAGCCTCCATGCAGTGCGACAAACTGCGGAAGAAGGGGATTCTTTCCCCGGAGGAGCAGGAGCGTCTGGCAGATCTGGAAAAGAGGAAGGAAGTCCTGGAAAAGCGCATCCGCGAGCAGAGAATGAAAGGCTAGATGATATGCAGCGTCATTTGGGGGAAGGATAGGTCGCGCGCAGCTCTCCGGTATCCATGTCGATGAGGTCAATGGGGTCGAAATCCACTTTGCCGTCAATGATGCGGATGGAAGGGGTCTGGAGCTGGTAGTGCCCGATGTCGATCTTGGCATCGTAAAAGCGCAGGTCGCGGTAAGCATTGCTGAAACGGCCGCTGATCCTGTCGAAGGGAATCCATTGGTATCTTCCGGGGCCTGAGACGAAATTGCCATAGCTTTTCGATTCGCGGGAATTCTCGTTGGAAACGAGATACATTTCCAGTTCGACCGGGCAGCTTAACTGTGCGCCTCTCAGGGCCTTGCTTGCCTGGAGGTTTTTTCCGTGCCCATGGATATGGTAATAGCGGGTGTCGATGTTGTAGTCCCCCTCTGCATCCAATGTGCCTCCGAAGACCTTGGCAGATACGTTGGGGAAGTCGATCTGGGCGTTCTCGTAATGGATGCTCCCACGGACATTCTCAAATTCCAGTCCGGGAATCCGCAGCCTTTCCATGAAGACCTCACCGGTTCCTATGGGATGGGAGAGCGGACCTGTGAAGTAGGTACGAAGGGTCATGGGATCATCGATGTTCATTCCAAAGCCGAGAGAAGCGGGATTGACGTCCTGCAACAGGACGGAGAAATTGCATTCCGGTGCAGGTTCTGCTGTGAAATCCACGTTGCCGTGGATGGACATGCCTTTCCCAATCATGGTTCCGCCGAAGCGTCCCGTATGGGCTTTCAGCCGCAGGGATTTTTTGCTGTCGATCATGGCACTGAAGGAAACCCCGCTCAAATAGTAGTGGCGTTCCTTATAGAAGACCTCGATGAGGCAGTTGTCCAGTTCCAGGTTCAGGTGCAGCCGGCGGCCCGCATGGTTGAAGTTTTTCCAATCCTGTTCCCATTTTTCCCGGGTTCTTTGTCTCTGCTGTTCTCCAATCGCTCGTCGTTCTTCCTCGCTTTTGCCGACAAGGCTCACGTTTTTTTCCCAGTCCGGTTTTTTGTCGTCGATTTTTTGCAGGGACGGGGATTGCTGTATGAAATCCACATTCATGCGATCATCGAACCTGACGGATACCAAGGCGTCCTGCAGCGTCAGTTCCTGTATGGTGGTAGAGGACAGATGCCATGTGACAATATCCCAGGGGCGGACTTTCAGGCTTCCTGTGGGTATCTGGAGGATGGTTTCCCCGTCTTCGCCTTTCCAGACCAGGTTTTCGAATTCCACCCGGCCGGTGATGTCAGCCAGGATGCTCTCGGCAGTGATCGTGCCACGCAGCATCTCCTGCTGTTCCATGGCCCGGTTGAACAGCAGGGCTGCGCTGCGGCTCAGTATGAAAAGCCAGATGAGTATAAGCGCAATGCCTCCCGGCAGGGCATATTTGAGCAATTTCCATAATTTTTTCCGCATAGTTCGGCCATCCTTTATAAGATTCTTTGCGTGTTGGGAAGGAAAAATCCTCTGTCGTATCGAAATATCAATGAAGAGGATATCCATGGTTGTATTCTATGGACGGGGGCTTGATTCCTTCTCATGGAATGTCCTCCAGGAAAGAAATGACGACATTCATTGACATAGACACTACACGGCAAGAAAGAAGGGGGTCTTTATGAACAGGCTGGACAATTCTTGGTTTAGCTCGAATTTGCAGAAGAACATGAATATCAGGACCTATGGCAGTGGAGAGGTTCCTGTTTTGGTATTCCCGACCAGGGATGCTATGTGTGATAATTTTGAGAATTTTGGGATGATCGATGTCCTGTCAGAACAGATTGAGAGCGGGCATATCCAGCTTTTCTGTGTGGACAGCGTGGATCAGGAGAGCTGGTCCAATTTGTGGGGGGATGTGGAGTGGCGTGCCCAGCGCCAGGAGGAGTACTACGACTATATTGTGGATGAGGTGATTCCTTTCATCTGCAAGGTGAATGGCACAGGGAGGCTGCCGGTAGTGCTGGGCTGTGCTATGGGAGCGCTCCATGCGGCGATTGTCTTTCTTCGCCGTCCGGCGCTTTTCAGCGCCCTGCTTTCTCTTTCGGGCACTTATGATGCGAAGTATTATTTTGGGGGTTGGTCGAACGGGACTCTCTATGACAATTCTCCTGTGGACTTCCTGGCAAATATCTCGCCGGATCATGAATACATCGATCTCTACAATGAGAAGCGGATTGTTCTCTGCGTGGGGCAGGGCCAATGGGAAGACGAGAGCCGTCGCACGACTTCCATTATGAGGGACATATTCGATGCCAAGGGAATCCACGGATGGGTGGATTTCTGGGGCTATGATGTGAACCGCGACTGGTATTGGTGGAAAAAGCAGATGGTGTACTTCCTGCCATATATATTAGAGGAAGCATGAGGAATGCCCGCAAGGTTTTCAAGGCCTTGCGGGCATTGTCGGTATCTATGGAACCGGCACGGGAACCAGAAGTTCCCCTTCTTCCTCGAAATTGCATTGGGCTGCGGTCAGGTCTGTGAGCTCATCCAGGATGCTTTGGGTCTCTTCGGGGGGGAGGAGGAGTGTCATTGTGACATGCTCCGCATAGGAGGTATCTTCGATGCGGAGCTTTTTTTTGCGCAGGAAATGGTCGATGGTGTTGAAGAGGGTGTAGTCACAGGTGAGTTTTTCCCGGAGGTAAGGTGTCATGGTGATGATGTCCGCAGCTTCGATTCCCAGTACGGCTGCATGCCCGTAGGCGCGGATGAGGCCGCCGGCGCCCAGTTTGATGCCGCCGAAGTAGCGCGTGACGACGACGACAAGATCCGTGAGATTGTTTTTCTTGATGGCTTCCAGGATGGGATTGCCTGCAGTGCCTCCCGGCTCGCCGTCATCGTTGGATTTTTGCTTGTCTCCGGTTGCTCCCAGCACCCAGGCGGAGCAGTTATGGCGGGCGTCGAAGTAGGTTTTCTTCTGCTGTGCGATGAATTCGCGGGCGGCCTCCTCGCTTTCCGCATGTTTTGCATGGGTGATGAAGCGGGAGCGCTGTATCTCATAGCTGGCGGTGCTTTCGCCTTGGATGGTTCGATAGCCTTTCATGTCAATTCCTTTCATCAAGAATCTTCGGGTATGGTCAGATAATCGCGGATGGCCGAGATCTCCCGGGCGGTGAAGAGCCCCGCCGGGGATTCCTTGATCATGATACCCTGGAGGGAGCGGCTTTGTTCTTCCTGATCGTCGCTTCGCAGGTGGATCGGGTCTGCGGCAGCTCTGGTCAGGGCAATGGTGCGGTATTGCGCTTCTGCATATTCGCTGGTTTTTTGCATGACTTCGATGAGCAGGTCATAGCAGATGTCGTTGAGCGCCAGGGGAGGAGACTTTTGCATGATGCGGTCCCGGAGCTGGCGCGACTCGTCCTCCAGTTGCTTCAATCGCACATAGGCGGTCTGGATGCTGATGCTGTCTTCCTTGAAGTTTTCCAGTATGGCATGGTAGAGCTGCCAGTTGTGGTCGAGCTGGTCGATGTCTTTCTGGTAGTCTGCATACCATGTCATGAAAATATGCTGCTGTTCCTGCATGGCATATTTTTCCTCCTTGCTGATCGCGGGTTCTGCCGGATGGGAAGAATTGACAAAGGCGTAGGCGATGCATCCGGTGAGTGCCAGTGTGCAACAGAAATACCAGAAAATCCTGCGGTTGGGCAGATGCCGGTAGAGAAGCGCCAGAAGCAGGATGGCAATGAGGGCGAGCAGGGCAATGATAATGGCTTCCATAGAGTTCCTCCTTGAAATGCTCGGGATGTCTTTCCTCATTTTATCATTTTTCTCCATCTATTGCCATAGGCCGGAGATTTTGCAGGAGTATGAAATCTGATGGTAGAATAATAGGATGACGGAGGTGAATTTATAGATGAACATCAGAAAACTGCTTTCATCGGCCGCGCGATGCATCGGGTTGCTGGCGGTGCTTTCCATTGGCGGGACAGCGCAGGCCGCGGGGATGTCCATGAGGGAGATACCGTTTGCAAAGATCGATGGCGTCCGGGTCGGCAATGCCCAGAATGATCAGGGGAAAACGGGGGTGACGGTTCTCTGCTTTCCGGACGGAGCCAAGACGGGGGTAGATATCAGCGGCGGCGGGCCTGCATCCAGGGAAACGCCCGTGCTGGATCCAACCAGGGAGGATATCGGCATTCATGCCATTGTGCTGGCGGGGGGCAGCGCCTATGGGCTGGCGGCTGCTGACGGTGTGATGGAATGCCTGGAAGAGAACGGCATTGGCTATGATACAGGTTTTGCCCTCGTGCCCCTCGTGGTGCAATCGGATATTTACGACCTTTCCTATGGAAGTGCCGATATTCGCCCGGACCGTGCGATGGGATATGAGGCTTGCAGGAACGCTCTCACGAAAAACCATCCCAGAAGCGGTTCCGTGGGGGCAGGCACGGGCGCAACGGTAGGGAAGTTTTGCGGGATGAAGCAGTCACAGAAAAGCGGGATCGGTTACCACGCCGTGCAAATTGGCGAACTGAAACTGGGAGCCGTTGTCGTTGTGAATGCGCTCGGTGATATATATTCGGGCAACCAAAAGATTGCGGGGCTCATGAACGAGAGCCGCACGGGATTTATCGACAGTGCGCAGGAATTCTATCGCCTCACTGCCCCCAAGGACCTGTTCGCCCGTACCAATACGACCATTGGAGCGATTGTCACCAACGGGAAATTTGACAAGGCGCAGCTTACCCGCATCGCGGCGCAGGCGAGAAATGGGTATGCCAGGTCCATCCATCCCGTGGGAACCCTTGCCGATGGCGATACCATCTATGCATCCGCCTGTGGCAAGCCTGTGGATGCGGATATCAACATGGTGGGGACGCTGGCCGCTGAGGTCATGGCAAAGGCGATTGAGAATGCGATTGCCTCGTCGAAGATGGATGATGCGGAATACCTCTCTTGGTGTTTGGATCTGCCATCCGGACGGGAAGGAAGATGATGGATATTTCAGGGCGGGAGAGCTGAGTATGGAGATTCAAGGCCATAATCTGGCCGCATGGTATGTTGCCGCAGTAAACCTTGTGGCAGTGATAGCTTACGGTTGGGATAAATTGTGCGCCAAAAGGCATTGGTGGCGCGTCTCGGAAATGACGCTTCTTGCGATTGCGCTCCTTGGCGGCAGCCTTGGGGCATGGGCAGCCATGCAGATGTTTCGCCATAAGACGTTGCATTTGAAATTCAAGTATGGTGTTCCTTTGATATTGCTCTTGCAGATGGCCGGGCTGGTATACCTGCATTGGGGACGGTAGTGTCCCGTTCCTTATGCAGGAGGCATGGTTCTTAGAGGAGTTTGCTTCAACTGTTATTCTAAGGAAGGGGTAGATTTACTTATGCAGGAACGGAAACGCCCCATGCCCGTGGGCATCGAGGATTTCAAGAAACTGGTGCAGGGAGAGTATTATTTCGTTGATAAGACCCGTTTCCTTCGGGACTTGCTGGATCTCAGGACGGATGTCACCCTCATCACCCGCCCCCGCCGCTTCGGAAAGACCTTAGCTCTCTCCATGCTCCAATACTTCTTCAACATGGAACATGCGGAGGAGAACCGGAAGCTCTTCCGGGGACTCGACATCGAGAGAGCCGGGGAACAGTACATGAAGGAGCAGGGAACCCGTCCCGTGGTGTTTCTTACGCTCAAGGATATCCGGAGTGAGGATTGGGAAGGAGAGCTTGAAAAATTGGCATTGAATCTCTCCCATCTGTACAGGAACTATTTGTTCCTTCTGGAGTCCCCTGCCCTGACAGCGGTAGATCGTGATTTTTTCCGTGCAATATGGGAA
>CACYDT010000111.1 GCA_902773295.1 uncultured Veillonellaceae bacterium
AATTCTAGTCTCGCTACAAATAGTCCGCGGTATATGCAGAGAGCGTAAGAGCTTTCCCTTCGGGAAATTCTAACGCTCTCTAGTATACCATAGGCAGGATCGGTTCCTCCCGCATGCCATAGATATCGCCCAAAATTTTGATGCGCTTTGCCCAGGCGCTATGGCATTTGAACTCATTCATGCGGCTGCCTCTCACGCTCCTTGCAACACCGGTTCGATGGGAATCCCATTCCAGCAATGCACAGGCATCCTCATAGTCCTCACGCTCCACGGCAAGACTGCGATGAATCACCGGAAGCTGGGAAGGATGGATGGCGGTTTTTCCGATAAAACCGTTCAGCCGATCCAAAGCCAGCTCCCTTTCCATACCCACCTTCCATTCGTCCCCGTTCCCATTGTCAAAGTAATCCCAGACAGGGCCGGATACGACATATTCCTGTGAAAATACATTGAGAATATCCGTGAGAATATCCTGCAGGATGCCAATGTCATAAATCGTCTGATGAACACTTCGCCGCAATCCATAAAGATTGCTGAAATCATTGCCCCCCACCCGGACATTCAGGACATAAGGACGAACATCATCCAGCATAGCCTTCAATGCAACGAGCGCATCACGCCTCGTTGCCAGATCGGCAATCATCCTGCTTTCCAGAATAGGCATGGCATAAATCTTGCGGCAGCTCTCCCTGTTGATGTCCCGGACGGTTTCCAGATATGCCTCTGCATTCCCCAAATCAAATTTCGGCAAGATAAAGCCTGTGGCCATCTCCCGGATGACGTCATATTCTTCATACAGGCTGCGAAGATGTGCCGCAGATCTTATTCGGATAAAGACCATCGGAAGATCTGCCTCCGGCAGTTCCTTCCGTGACAGATCCAAAAGCGTCTTCGCCAGCACAGTCTCTGCTTCCTTCACATAGGCATCCCGGATGGAGTCTTCCAGGCAAAAGGCAATAGAAGCCAGGCAGGGAATTTCCTGCCGTGCAATCTTATCTGCAATATTGTCCAGAAACGCCGGCATATAAAGAAGCCCGCCCAGTCGGTATGGCATATGTTCCACTCGCATCCTCCTTTACAGACACTCCAAAAAGACTCGTCTCCACCGTCCTCATTGTAAGGAATTTCCGGCAATCCGTCAAGCATTCCGGCTTCCAGTAAATTCTCCTGAACACGAGTATATTTCTGGACAGTTCTTCCATAATATGTTACATTGATGATGTATAGATTTTTTATACGATTCCACTGCAAAGGAGCAATCATTTATGTCCAACCGTGCCATTGCCGTAGACGAGAGACCACCCTTGCTGAAGACCCTCCCTCTCAGTTTGCAGCACCTTTTTGCCATGTTCGGTTCCACTGTTCTCGTCCCCATCCTGTTCCATGTGAATCCCGCAACGGTTCTCCTATTCAACGGAATCGGAACCCTTCTCTATCTCGTGCTCTGCAAGGGACGCATCCCCGCCTATCTCGGCTCCAGTTTTGCCTTTCTCTCCCCTGTGTTCCTTGTACTGTCCCAGTATAGCTACGAGTCTGCCCTCGGTGGCTTCATCGCCGCAGGCATCGTCTTCTGCCTCGTGGCTCTGCTCATCCGGGCCGTCGGCACGGATTGGATCGATGTCATCTTCCCTCCCGCTTCCATGGGTGCCATCGTCGCGGTCATCGGGCTGGAACTCATGCCGACGGCGGCATCCATGGCAGGGCTCACTGCAAAGGATCCCGATACTACTGCCATTTTCATTTCCATCACCACCCTTGCCATCACGGTTTTTGCCTCCGTTGCCTTCAAGGGCTTTCTCGCCATCATCCCCATCCTCATCGGCGTAGTGGGGGGCTACATCGTGGCAGCCTGCAACGGATTCGTGGACTGGAGCATCGTCGAGAAGGCTCCTCTCTTTGCCCTCCCCACCATCTACACGCCACAGTTCGACCTCGGAGCCATCCTCATCATCCTCCCCGCTTCCCTGGTGGTCATCGTGGAGCATGTCGGGCACCTCATCGTGACAGGCAATATCGTAGGTCACGACTTGACCAGGAACCCCGGCCTTGACCGGTCCCTCCTCGGAAACGGCCTCTCTACCATCCTCTCCGGCTGCTTCGGTTCCACGCCGAACACCACCTATGGAGAAAACATCGGTGTCCTTGCCATCACAAGAGTATTCAGCACCTGGGTCATCGGCGGTGCGGCAGTCTTTGCCATCCTGCTTTCCTGCTTCGGCAAGCTTGCTGCCATCATCCAGAGCATCCCGTCGCCCGTCATGGGCGGCGTTTCCATCCTTCTCTTCGGCGTGATTGCCGCCTCCGGCATCCGCATTCTCGTGGAAGGCAAAGTGAACTACAACAAGCCGGCCAACCTGCTCCTGACTGCCATCATCCTGGGGGTCGGCGTCTCCACCGCAAGCATCACCATCGGCACCGTGACCCTCAGCGGCATGTCCCTCGCTACCGTCGTCGCTGTTTTCCTCGGCCTTGCCTTCCATATTATCACCATTTTCCGCAGGGAACAAGAAAAATGACGGAATACCATGTACCAAAAGACTTGACGACTATGCCCGTCAGGTCTTTTTTGAAACAGATGGGCATCTCCACGACCCATTGGAAAAAAGTGAAATTCTCCGGCACCTTCCGCTGCAACGGAGAGCCCATCAGCCATCCTGCACTGCTTTCTGTTTCGGGAGGTGATGTCATTTCCTGGGAACTTGCCGAAGAAACCGCCGTCACGCCGGAAGACCTTCCCCTTGACATCCGTTACGAGGATGACGATCTTCTCATCGTGAACAAGCCTTGCGGGCAACTCGTCCATCCCACCAACCGGGAACTCACAGGCACCCTCGCCAACGGGGTTCTGGGCTACTACGCAAGAAGCGGCATCCCTGCGGCCTTCCATCCCATCCATCGTCTGGATCGCAACACCACAGGTCTTGTCCTCATCGCCAAACAGCCGCAGCTCCATTACCAGCTCTCCCCCAAAGGCAAAAAAAAGTTCCGCCGGGAATACCTCGCCATCATACCGGGCAGGCTCTTCCCTTCTTCCGGGATCATCGATGCCCCCATCGCCCGCGACCCCGAAAGCATCATCCGCCGACGAGTTTCCCCCGAAGGGCAGGAAGCCCGCACACAGTATGAGACCCTTCGCACCTTCTGCGGAATGAGCCTCCTGCGGCTCCGGCTGGAAACGGGACGGACCCACCAAATCCGCGTCCATCTCTCCTATCTCGGCCATCCTCTCATCGGCGACGATCTCTACGGCGGCTCCCGTGAGCTCATCAGACGGCAGGCGCTCCATGCTTTCCGCCTCTCCCTTTCCCATCCCGTCACGGGAAAACAGATCGTTGCCCTGGCAGAACTGCCGGAAGACATGCGCTCCCTCCTGCCGGATTGACGGGCAAGCCCGTCGAAACGCTAATAAGTATATTTTGCCTATGGCAAAATTTGAATCCCCTTCGGGGACTAGCTTCGCGTCGCAATTGCGTTATGACGGGCAAGCCCGTCGAAACGCTAATTAAGTATATTTTGCCTATGGCAAAATTTGAACAATTGCGTTATAATAAGGGTAGTTTGTTGATTCTTCTAAAATTTTCTAGGGGGTAATTATAATGCCATTAGTTGGAACAAAAGAAATGTTTAAGAAGGCCTATGAAGGGCAGTATGCCATTGGCGCTTTCAATGTCAACAACATGGAAATCGTCCAGGGTATCACGGAGGCTGCCGCTGCCCTGAATTCTCCTCTTATCCTGCAGTGCTCTGCCGGTGCGCGCAAGTATGCAAAGCATGAATACCTCGTGCATCTTGTACAGGCTGCCCTCGAAATCAACGATATTCCCATCGCTCTGCACCTCGACCACGGCGCGGATTTCGAAACCTGCAAGTCCTGCATCGACGGCGGTTTCACCTCTGTCATGATTGACGGCTCCCACTTCCCCTTCAAAGAGAACATCGAACTCACGAAAAAGGTCGTGGACTACGCCCATGCCCACAACGTCGTTGTGGAGGCTGAACTTGGACAGCTCGCCGGCATCGAGGACGATGTGAACGTCTCTGCTGAGAACGCGAAGTATACCCAGCCGGAAGAAGTTCAGGAATTCGTCGAAAAGACAGGCGTTGACTCCCTCGCTATCGCCATCGGCACCTCCCATGGCGCCTTCAAGTTCAAACCCGAGCAGTGCACGCGCAATGCAGATGGCGTTCTCGTCCCGCCCGAGCTCCGCTTCGATATCCTCGCAGAGATCGAGAAGCGCATCCCCGAGTTCCCCATTGTCCTCCATGGCGCATCCTCCGTTATCCCGAAGTACGTGAAAATCATCAATGACAACGGCGGTAACCTGGCGGATGCCGTGGGCATTCCCGAGGATCAGCTCCGCAAGGCGGCAAAGTCGGCAGTCTGCAAGATCAACATTGACTCCGACCTGCGCCTCGCCATGACAGCGGGCATCCGTGAGCACTTCAACGCGCATCCGGAGCATTTCGATCCGCGCCAGTATGTGGCAGACGGCCGTTCCTACATCAAGGAACTCGTCGAGCACAAAATCAAGGACGTTCTCGGCTCCGATGGGCGTGCAGACGAGATTATGGCTCTGCTCAAGAAATAAGAAACTGTTCCAAAACAACGAATATACCCACGAAAAACGGCATGACCGGTAGATAATACCGGCCATGCCGTTTTTCACGTCAGCTCCTCTGCCGAAAAGGCAAAGGGCAGCAATTCTTCCAACGTGGCAATCCTGACCTCTCCTTTCATGTTCCCCATGATGATTCTGGGAATCCCGAACTCGGCAATCACCTGGCGGCAAGCACCGCAGGGAGCACAGGGGCCATCCGTATCCGCCACCACAGCCAGTGCTTCCAGCTCGTTCTCTCCCTCGGAAACCGCCTTGAAGATGGCGGTGCGCTCAGCGCAGTTCCCCAACGAATAGGACGAGTTCTCGATATTGCAGCCACCGTAAACCCTTCCGCTTCCTGCCAGTACGGCTGCCCCTACCTTAAACTTGGAATAGGGAGCATAAGCGTTCTCCCGATATTTCCGTGCGACTTCCATCAGCTTTTCCTCGGTCATTCCCTCTCCTCCCGATATTTCTCCACTTTGCCATGTTCCACCCTCGCATAGATCAGGGGTCTGGGAGCTGCAGCAGCAGAACCGATGGTGACAGCATCCCTGTACATGCGCTCCGCCTCCTGGAGGGACTCTTCTCTGGAAGTATAGAGGGTAGCCAGCGCCTCTCCCTTGGAAACCTTGTCGCCGTATTTCTTCTTCATCAAAATACCGGCAGAACCATCAATGCCGCTTTCCTTTGTCTCGCGCCCTGCGCCCAGGAGCACCGAAGCAATCCCGCATTCCTCGGCATTCATCTTCACGATATATCCATCCGCATCGGCCAATATCGCCTTTTGATAAGGAGCCCGGGGAAATCGCGAGTAATCACGCAGGACACTGTCATCGCCGCCCTGTTCCCTCACCATGGCGCAGAACGTCTCAAATGCCGTTCCATCCGCAATGGATGCCTCCGCCATCCCGCGACATTCATCCAGTTCTCCCTTGCCCACGAGGCAGAGCATATTGGCCGCGAGCTGCAAGGAGACTTCCGTCAAATCTGCGGAACCGTGCCCTTTCAGGACATCCATGGCTTCCATGACCTCAAGGCTGTTGCCGATGGCATTTCCCAACGGCGTATCCATGTCTGTGATGAGAGCCAGCGTACACCTTCCCGCGCCTTCCCCTATGGCGACCATCGTTTGGGCGAGCTTCACGGAATCGTCCAGTGTCTTCATGAATGCCCCGCTTCCGGTCTTGACATCCAGCAATATGCCGTCACTGCCCGCTGCCAGTTTCTTGCTCATGATCGACGAGGCTATGAGAGGAATGCTGTCCACGGTGGCCGTCACATCGCGGAGAGCATAGAGTTTCTTGTCCGCCGGAGCCAGATTTCCGCTTTGGCCAATGATGCTCATACCGCATCGCTCCACCGTCTCAAGGAATTTCTGCCGGTCAAGAACCGTACGAACCCCGGGAATGGACTCCAGCTTGTCCACGGTGCCGCCGGTGTGTCCCAAACCGCGTCCGCTCATTTTTGCCACTTTCCCGCCGCAGGCCGCTACGATAGGAGCCGCAACGAGAGTCGTCTTGTCCCCCACGCCGCCGGTGGAATGTTTGTCCACTGTTTTCCCGTGAATGGCAGACAGGTCAAGCATGTCACCGGATTTCGCCATGCACTTGGTCAGCTCGATCGTCTCCTCATCGTCCATCCCTTGGAACCAGATGGCCATGAGCATGGCCGACATCTGGTAGTCGGGAATCCTGCCCTCTGCATAGCCCTCCACCATGAAGGCAATCTCCTCCTTCGTGAGTGTTCCCCCGTGCTTCTTCCTTGCAATCAGGTCATACATACGCACGATGATCCCCCCTGCCCATCATTTCAGAATCCGCTGCAAGAAGCTTTCTCCCTTCGATACCAGATCGGCACCGAACATGTCCGCCACCGTCGCGCCGATCATGGCAAAGGTAGGATAGGTTCCAAGATTGACTCCCGCTTGGATGGGATCGCCATAGACCAGAAGCGGAATGTACTCCCTGGTATGATCGGTGCCCGCTGCGCCCGGATCGCATCCATGATCGGCCGTGATCATCAGTACATCTTCCTCGCGCATCTTCTCCATAAACTGTCCCAGCTGGCGGTCAAAGACTGTGGCAGCCCCGGCATAGCCGTCAATATCCCGGCGATGCCCGTACTGCATGTCAAAGTCCACAAGATTGACGAAACAAAGTCCTTCGAAATCCTCGTCCATCACCCGCAAGGTCTTTTCCATGCCGTCCACGTTATCTTTGTTGATTCCCAGGGAACGGCTGATACCGCGTCCCGCGAAGATGTCGGAAATCTTCCCCACACCGATGGTGGCCAGTCCCTTTCTCATCAGGGCATCCATCATCGTATCCCCGGGAGGCTCAAGGGAAAAATCATGGCGTCGCGGCGTGCGTTCATAGTTCGGGTAGGAACCAAGGAAAGGACGGGCAATCACCCGGCCTACGCCATGCTCCCCCCGCAGGATGTCCCTTGCCGTGCGGCAATAGCCATACAGTTCCTCTACCGGAACCATCTCTTCATGGGCAGCAATCTGGAACACGCTGTCCGCCGAAGTATAGACGATGAGCGCCCCCGTCTTCTCATGCTCCTGCCCATAATCGTGAATGACCTTCGTGCCGGAATAGGGCAGATTGCAGATAATCTTTCGCCCAAAAGCTTTCTCCAGCCGGGCAATGAGATCTGAGGGGAAACCATCGGGATAGGTAGGCATGGGGTTCTCCGAGATGATGCCGGCAATCTCCCAGTGACCGATGGTCGTGTCCTTCCCCCGTGACATTTCCCGCAGACGGGCAAACGAAGCCATCGGGGACGCAACAGCCTCGCCGCAGCCCACGCCGTCGATATTGAAAAGCCCCATGTTTCTCATGTTGGGGGTGTGATATTCCTTCGAGCCGCAAATGGATCTCAAGGTATTGCACTCCCCATCGCCAAAATCCGCCGCATCCGGCTCCTGGCCGATGCCATAGCTGTCAAGGACAATGAGAAAGAGCCTCTTGATACCCATAGGTATCCCTCCCTTCACTTATCCTTTATACTTCGCCGCCAGAAGGGATTTTCCTCTTTCCGGAGGAATGCATCCTGGAACTTGGTGAGAAGATTTCGCCTATGGTGAAATTTGAACAATTGTGTTATAATAAAAGACAGAAAATACTAATATTATTGAAATGAGACTTGAGGAGGATTTACATGAACACCAATACAGAGCGCATTGTTGATGAACCAGGATATGAACTCATCAACGGCGAAGAAATCATGATGTCTCCGGCCAGGCCAATCCATAATTGGATTGCGGGAAACCTCTATAGAATCCTTGGAAATTATCTCAAAGGCAAGCGATGCAAAGTGTACTTTGATGTTTATGTCCTTTTGGGAAAAGAGCGACTTGCACCGGATGTCTTTGTGGTCTGTGACACAAACAAAATCAAGGATGGATATGTGGAAGGCGCACCGGATTTTGTTGCGGAAGTTCTTTCCATCAGCACGCAGAACAGGGATTTAGGCGTTAAAAAGGATATATACGAAAAGCACGGTGTCAGCGAATATTGGATTATCGACCCTTGGAACGAATCCATCACGGTATATCATCTAAAGGATGGAAAATATCGACTGGAAAACATCTACAGAAACCTTTCCGATAAGGAAATAGAAAGCTATGAGGATGAAAAGGAACGGAGCTTGATCAAGCTCACATTGAAAATCCGTCTTTACAATGATCTGGAAATCAGCATAAGGGATATTTTTGAGTAGGGAAAATTTGCGAGCCACCACTCAATAGCATTTATATTCGCGAGCAATGAAATTTTCATCTCGCTACAAATCGTCCGCGGTATATGCAGAGAGCGTAAGAGCTTTCCCTTCGGGAAATTCTAACGCTCTCTAGGGCGTGTTGAAAAACTCTTCAACAGCACTATATGTTGAGATTTTTGATTCATTTTCACAAGACGAAAAACTCGTTTAAGAACATATATTCGTAATGATTTTGCATGATTTTATCAATACTTTGATGTGCAAATATGCAGATTTGTGGTGTCAAATAAAAACGAACATTTATTCT